>DASZUH010000233.1:0-7550 GCA_035547715.1 Solirubrobacterales bacterium | reverse complement strand
GGCTCTGGCCGTGTTCGAGACGGCCGGGTATGAAAAGAGTGCCGGGACTCTGTCGATTGCGGCGGATTCGTGTCGTTTTCCGACGATCGGCTGAGAGATGCCGAGAACGTCACTCTTCCAGGTGTCTTCTTCAAACGTTGCAATCACGTGACCACGGTTTGACCCTCCTATAGGAGGGTCAAACTAACGTAGCGCGTTTCAGGGCCTCGATTTCGGCCCCCAGAGGGCCGGGAGGTGTGACGTTCTCGGCATCTCCGTCAATGCCGGGGTCCGCTGGCGCCCGGGACGCCGACTCCGACGGGCGGAGCGGCCCCGAAGGACGGCCCTCAGACCTGGATCACGACGGGCAGGATCATCGGCCGGCGGCGGAGGCGCTGCCAGACGAACTTGCCGATCGTTTCGTGGAGGTCCTCCTGGAGCAGGTCGGACTCCCTGGTGCCGGCCTCGGCGGCGTCTTCGAGCGAGTCTTCGACCAGGTCCTTGAGGTCATCGAGCAGGCCCTGCTCGGCGTCCAGGAAGGCGACGCCGCGGAGGATGACCTCGGGGTCGGCGACGATCGCGCCGTCCTCGCCGGAGACGGTGACGACGACGATGAAGATGCCATCGGCGGAGATCTCGCGCCGGTCGCGCAACGCGGCGTCGTCGGGGTCGCCGATGTTGACGCCGTCGACGTACATCGTGCCGACCTTCTGGTCCTCGCCGAAGCGGGCGCCGGCGGCGTCGATCTCGAGCGGCAGGCCGTTGTGGCCCTTGAAGATGTTCTCCGGCGCGATCCCGACCGATTCCGCCAGCTCGGAATGCAGGCGGATCCGCTGGTGGTCACCGTGGACCGGCAGCACGTAGCGCGGCTTGGTCAGGTTCAGCATCAGTTTGAGTTCCTCGCGGTAACCGTGGCCGGAGGCGTGGATCGGCGCGTCTTTGGCGGTGACCACCTTCGCCCCGATCTCGTAGATCCGATCGATCGTCTCGTTCACGGCGCGCTCGTTGCCGGGCACCGGCGTGGCCGAGAAGACGACCGTGTCGCCGGCGTGGAGCTGGACGTCGCGGTGGTCGTTGTTGGCCATCCGGCGGAGCGCCGAGAGCGGCTCGCCCTGGCTGCCGGTGGAGATCACGACGACCTTCTCGTCGGGGAAGTTCTCGATCTCGCGCGGCTGGATGAAGACGCCTTGCGGCGCCCGCGTCATCCCCAGGTTGGAGGCGATGTTGAAGTTCTTGCGCATCGAGCGCCCGACCAGCGCGACCTTGCGGTCGAGGGCGACGGCGGCGTCGATCACCTGCTGGACGCGGTGGATGTTGGAGGCGAAGGAGGTGACGATGATCCGCCCCTCGCAACGGGTGAACTCCTGCAGCAGGCCGGGGCCGACGCTCGACTCCGAGGGCGCGACGCCCGGGCGGTCGGCGTTGGTCGAGTCGCCGGCCAGCAGCAGCAGGCCTTCGCGGCCGATCTCGGCGAGGCGCGAGATGTCGGCCGGGCGCCCGTCGACCGGGGTCTGGTCGAACTTGTAGTCGCCGGTCATCAGCACCCGACCGAGCTCGGTCGTGATCAGCACGGCGCGCATGTCGGGGATCGAGTGGGTCATGTGGACGAGCTCCAGCTCGAACGGGCCGCGCCGCACCCTCTCCCCCGCCGGCAGCTCCTGCAGCGGCGTCTTGTCGCCGAGCTTGTGCTCGTCGAGCTTGGAGCGGACCATGCCGATCGTCAGCATGCCGCCGTAGAGGACCGGCGGGATGCCGACCTCGCGCAGCACGTAGGGCAGGGCGCCGACGTGGTCCTCGTGACCGTGCGTGAGGACGATCGCCTCGATGTCGTCGACGCGCTCGCGCAGGTAGGAGAAGTCGGGCAGGACGAGGTCGATGCCGTGCATCTCCGCCGTCGGGAACATCAGGCCGGTGTCGACGATGACGATGCGGCCGTCGTATTCGACCACCGTCATGTTCTTGCCGATCTCGCCTAGGCCGCCTAGAGGCAGCACTCGAAGTGTCTTGCTGGGCACTCTCGTAACTCTTTCTCTTTGAAGGTTCTTCAGCCGGCGGCGACGGAGAGCCCGATGCCCTCCAGTGCCGCCCGGACCGCCGCCCGCTGCTCGGGGTCGGCGGAGACCAGCGGCAGGCGCAGCCGGTCGGGGGCGAGGCCGAGCATCTCGAGCGCGGCCTTCAGCGGGATCGGGTTGGTCGTCACCGAGAGACCCTCGTACACCGGGGTCAGTTCGGCGTCGATCTCCCGCGCCCGCTCCAAGTCGTTGTCCTGCGCCGCGTCCCACATCGCGCGCAGCTGGTCGCCGACCACGTGGGAGGCGACCGAGATCACGCCCTCGCCGCCGAACTCCAGCACCCGCAGGTAGGTGTTGTCGTTGCCGGCCAGGACCGCGAGGCCCTCGATCGGCCCCAGCTCCTCGTCGTTGGCCTGCTTGACGGCGACGATGTTGTCGACCTCGGCGAGTTCGCCGAGCAGCCGTGGATCGGCGTTGACGATCACCCGCGAGGGGATGTTGTACATGATCATCGGCAGCTCCGGAACGGCCGCGGCGACCGCTTCGAAGTGGGCCCGGATGCCCGCCCGGTTCGGCTTGTTGTAGTACGGCACGACGACCAGCGAGGCGTCGGCACCCGCCGCGGCGGCCATCTTGGTCAGCTCGCGCGAGTGGCGCGTGTCGTTGGTGCCGGTGCCGCAGACGAGGAGGGCGTCGTCGCCGAGCTCGGCGCGGACCGCGGTGAAGAGGTCGATCGTCTCGCCGTCGGTCAGCGTGGGGCACTCGCCGGTGGTGCCGCCGACGACGAGGCCGTGCGAACCGTGCTCGACGAGGTGCGCGGCGAGGCGGCGGCCGGCGTCGGTGTCGACCGCACCGGACTCGTCGAATGGCGTCGCCATCGCCGTCAGGACTCCGCATAGCTCCTTCATCGCCATCAGGGTATCGCCCTCCCGCGGCGGGATGTGCGCTCGCCCGCCGGCACTAGAGCAGATTCTCCAGGCCGACGGTGAAGTGATCGGGCAGGCCGCCGACCTTGCGGACGGCGAGCAGGACGCCGGGCATGAACGACCAGCGGTCGACCGAGTCGTGGCGGATCGAGAGCGTCTGGCCGAGGCCGCCGAAGATCACTTCCTGGTGGGCGACGAGGCCGGGCAGGCGGATCGAGTGGATCGGCTCGCGGACCTTCCCCCCCGCCGCGTTGATCAGTTCGGCGGTGCGGGCGGCCGTCCCCGAGGGGGCGTCGAGCTTCTTGTCGTGGTGGAGCTCGATGATCTCGGCGTCCGGCATGTGCCTGGCGATGGTCTGGGAGACCACCATCATCAGCACCGCGCCGATCGCGAAGTTGGGGGCGACGAAGCAGTTGGCGGTCGAGGCCTCGGCGGCGGCCTTCGCCGCGTCGAGGTCGAACCCGGTCGTGCCGACGACGACGTGGACGCCGGCGGCGAGGCACTCCTTGGCGTTCGCGAGCGCCGTCGCCGGGACGCTGAAGTCGACGACGACGTCGGCCTCCTCCAGCACCGCGGCGAGCGGGGTCTTGAGCGCCGGATCCGCCTTGCCACCGAGCGTCAGGTCGTCGGCCGATTCGACCGCGTTGACCACGGTCGCGCCCATCCGCCCGGCGGCGCCGGACACCGCGACCTTGATCATGCGGCGACCAGGGTCTCCGAGACCGGCGCCAGGGCCGCCCGGAAGCGGTCTTCGTCGGCGCCGACGCAGGCCGCCGAGAGGCGGTCGGCGGCGTAGAGCCCGGCCGCCAGCTCGGTCAGCTGGTCGACCTCGACCGCGTCGACTTTGGCCAGCATTTCGTCGAGGTCTTCGATCGGCAGCCCGAAGAGGACCGAGCGGGAGATCCGGGTCATCCGTGCGGCGGTCGACTCGGAGGAGAGGACGAGCCTCCCCTTGACGCTCTCCTTGGCGCGGTGGAGCTCCTCGGTCGAGACCGGCTCGGAACGCAGGCGGGCGAGCTCGGCGCCGATGATCGCGCAGGCCTCCTCGACGTTGTCCTCGCGGGTGCCGACGTAGGTCGCCACCAGGCCGGTGTCGGTGAACTGCTCGTTGTAGGAGCCGACCGAGTAGGCCAGGCCGCGCTTCTCGCGCACCTCGCGGAAGAGGCGCGAGGAGGTCGAGCCGCCGAAGATCGCGTCGAGCACGGCGAGCGCGAAGCGCCGGTCGTCCTCGCGGTCGATGCCCGGGGCGCCGAAGCAGATGTGGTACTGCTCGGTCTCCTTGCTCAGGAAGCAGAGCCGCGGCGGCTCGGTGAGCGGCGCGCGCGGGGCGACGCCGCCGCCCTCGGTGGGCGGGTTGACGAACTTTTCCGCCAGGGCGACGATGTTCTCGTGGTCGAGGTGCCCGGCGGCGCCGACGACGATCTCCGAGGCGGCGTAGCGGGAGCTGCGGTAGGCCTCGATGTCGGGGACCGGGATGGTCGCGATCACGTCGGCCTCGCCGAGCACGCGGCGACCGAGCGGGTGGGAGCCGAAGACGGCGTCGGCGAGCACGTCGTGGACGCGGTCCTGCGGCTCGTCGTCGTACATCGCGATCTCCTCGATCACGACCTGGCGCTCGGAGTCGACTTCGGGGTAGGTCGGGGCCAGGAACATCTCGGCGAAGAGGTCGAACACCTCCTCGGTGTGCTCGTCGAGGAAGCGCGCGTGGAGGTGCGTGGTCTCCTTGCCGGTCGCCGCGTTGACCGAGGCGCCGAGGCCGTCGAACAGCTCGGAGATCTCGATCGCCGAGTAGCGCTTCGTCCCCTTGAAGAGCAGGTGCTCGAGGAAGTGCGAGACCCCGGCCTGTGCCGGGGTCTCGTTACGCGATCCGGTGCGGACCCAGAGGCCGAGCGCGACCGAGCGGACCGAGGGAACCTCCTCGGTGACCACCCGGACGCCGGAGTCCAGGGTCGTGACGCGAGCGCTCAACCTCGGCGCTCCCGTTCGCGGCCGCGGCCGCCACGATCGCGGTCACGGCCGCGTCCGCCGCGGTCGCCGCCACGATCGCCGCCGTTGCGGCGGCCGCCGTCGCCGGAGCCGACCGCCGCCAGTTCCTCGGGCGATTTGCCCGCCACCGACGGGTCGTCGGAGAGGCGCAGGCCGATCCGCCCGCGCTCCTTGTCGACCTCGACCACGGTGACGTCGATCAGGTCGCCGCTGGAGAGCACGTCGTCGACCGAGTCCACCCTCTCCCCCGGTTTCACGTTGGAGATGTGGAGCAGGCCGTCGGTGCCCTTGACCAGCTCGACGAAGGCGCCGAACGTGGTGGTCTTGACGACTTTGGCGTGGTCGTAGCGATCGCCGACTTCGGCCTCCTTGGTCATCGCCGTGATCCGCTGGACGACGCCCGACACCAGTTCGCCGGTCGGCGCGTAGATCCGCACCGTGCCGTCGTCCTCGACGTCGATCTCGGCTTCGAACTCCTCGCAGAGGCCGCGGATCGTTTCGCCACCTTTGCCGATGACGGCGCCGATCTTCTCCGGGTCGATCTTGATCGACTCGATCGCCGGGGCGTGCGGGGAGAGCTTCTCCCGCGGGCCGTCGATCGATTCGGCCATCTTCCCGAGGATGAACTGGCGGCCCTTGTTGGCCTGGTCCAGCGCGTCGCGCAGGATGTCGAAGGTGACGCCGGTGATCTTGATGTCCATCTGCAGGGCGGTGATGCCCTCGGCGGTGCCGGCGACCTTGAAGTCCATGTCGCCGAGGTGGTCCTCGACGCCGGCGATGTCGGTGAGGACGATGTAGTCGTCGCCCTCCTTGATCAGGCCCATCGCGACGCCGGCGACCGGTGCGGAGACCGGGACGCCCGCGGCCTGGAGGGCCATCGAGGAGGCGCAGACGGAGCCCATCGACGAGGAGCCGTTGGACTCGAGCGTCTCGGAGACGACGCGGATCACGTACGGGAAGGACTCTTCGTCCGGGATCGTCGCCGCCAGGGCGCGCTCGGCGAGGGCGCCGTGGCCGATGTCACGACGCTTCGGGCCGCGCATGAAGCCCGCCTCCCCGACCGAGAAGGGCGGGAAGTTGTAGTGGTGCCAGAAGCGCTTGGTGGTCTGCAGGCCGAGCGTGTCGATCCGCATGTCCATCCGCGTCGTCCCGAGGGCGACGTTGGAGAGGATCTGCGTCTCGCCGCGGGTGAACAGGGCGGAGCCGTGGACGCGCGGGGAGATGTCGACCTCGGTCTCGATCGGCCGGATCTCGTCCTGGGCGCGACCGTCGGGGCGTTTCTTTTCGACCGCGATGGCGCGACGGATCGTTTCCTTCTCGATCGCGTCGAAGGCCTCGCCGACCTCGGCGCGGCGGGCGGCGATGGCGGCCTCGTCGCCGTGCTCGGGCGAGTAGTGGTTGACGACGTCGTCCTTGACGTGGTCGATCGCCTCGTAGCGCTCGAGCTTGCCCTCGGTCGCGATCGCGTCGACCAGCTTCTGGCCGTGCGACTCGCGGATCGAGCTCAGCAGGCCCTCGTCGAGCTGCGGCGCGTCGTGCTCGATCTTCGGCTTGCCGGCCTTCTGGCGCAGCTCCTCGATCGCGGCCGTGATCTTTTTGATTTCGCCGTGGGCGATGTCGAGGGCGTCGAGGATCTCGGCCTCGGTGACGCCCTGGGCGCCGGCCTCGACCATCAGGATCGCCTCGTCGGTGCCGGCGACGATCAGGTCCAGGTCCAGTTCTTCGTGCGTCTCCTCGGGCGGGTTGACGACGAAGTCACCGTCGAGTTTGCCGATGCGGACGGCGCCGACGTGCTTGGCGACCGGGACCGGCGAGATCGCCAGCGCCGCGGAGGCGCCGTTCATCGCCAGGATGTCGTACGGGTGGACGAGGTCCACCGACATCGGCATCGCGATCAGCTGCGTCTCGTAGTGCCAGCCCGCCGGGAAGAGCGGACGGATCGGCCGGTCGATCATGCGCGCGGTCAGCGTCGCCTTCTCGCCGGATTTGCCCTCGCGACGGAAGAACGAGCCGGGGATCTTGCCCGCGGCGTACATGCGCTCCTCGACGTCGACGGTGAGCGGAAGGAAGTCCACGTCGCGAAGCCCGCCGATGGTGGCGGTGTTGAGGACCATCGTGTCGCCACTGCGGACCACGACGGCGCCGCTCGCCTGCTTCGCGAGTTTTCCGGTCTCGAAGGAAATCGTGCTGTCGCCGACATCCACCGTGACGCGGGTCACGTTAAACCTGCTCATTGAATTGTCTTACCTCCGGCCGCCCGGATTGACGGCCATCGCTTACAGAACTCTCGTTCTCTTTCCACTCAAAGACTACAGCGCCGCGCGAGTTCGCAGAAATCCGCGGATAGCGCGGGAAATGTGAAGGCGGGGCCTGGTGGCGATTCGCGGGCGGGGTGGCTGGCCGAGATGCGTCCCGGGCGTCTCGTGGCGGCCCTGGCAGGTTGCCCGCTTGCCACGAGACGCCCGGGACGTGAGGGTTCCGTGGGGAAGGGGTCACAGGGACGTGAGGAATTGCGGGCTCCCGTCACCGTCCCGCCCGGTTCGTCACGGGTCCGCATGGGTCCGGGCACATGGAAAGGGGCGCCCGGGGGCGCGGTCGACCTAACCGGCGCCATGGGTGGGTTAGGTCGACCACGTGGTCGGGATCG
>DASZUH010000232.1:0-17235 GCA_035547715.1 Solirubrobacterales bacterium | reverse complement strand
GGGTTGCCCTCGCGCACCTCGATCACCGCGATCCGCTTCGACACGCCGACCTGCGGCGCCGCCAGCCCGGCGCCGTTCGCCGCCCGCATCGTCTCGATCATGTCGTCGATCAGCCGCTGCGTCGCGGCGCTCGCGAGCTCCTTGGCACCGACCTCCGCCGCGCGTTCGCGCAGCACCGGGTCGCCCATCTCGCGGATCTCGAGCACCGCCACCAGCTACCCGTCCTCGCGCATCGGCACCCGCACGCCGCGCTCGGAGGCGACCTCGATCGCCCGCTCATACCCCGCGTCGGCATGGCGGATCACACCCATCCCCGGATCGGTCCGCAGGACCCGGTCGAGCTTTTCCGTCGCGAGGTCGGTGCCGTCGGCGACGCAGACCATCCCGGCGTGCAGCGAGCGGCCGATCCCGACCCCGCCGCCATCGTGGATCGACACCCAGGAGGCGCCCGCGCCGGTGTTGACCAGCGCGTTCAGCAGCGGCCAGTCGGCGATCGCGTCGGAGCCGTCGGCCATCGCCTCGGTCTCCCTATAAGGGGAGGCGACCGAGCCCGAGTCGAGGTGGTCGCGACCGATCACGATCGGCCCCTTCAGCTCGCCGCTCCGCACCATCTCGTTGAAGCGCAGCCCGAGCCGGTGGCGCTCGCCGTACCCGGCCCAGCAGATCCGCGCGGGCAGCCCCTGGAAGGCGATCCGCTCGCCGGCGAGGCGGATCCAGCGTTCGAGCGACTCGTCGCCGGCGAGCTCCTCGAGCACGGCGGCGTCGGTGGCGGCGATGTCGGCCGGGTCCCCCGACACGGCGACCCAGCGGAACGGCCCCTTGCCCTCGCAGAAGAGCGGCCGCACGTAGGCAGGGACGAAGCCGGGATAGTCGAAGGCGCGCTCGAAGCCGCCCAGCCGCGCCTCGGCGCGGAGGCTGTTGCCGTAGTCGAAGACCTCGGCACCGCGGTCGAGGAATTCGACCATCGCCGCACAGTGGGCCGCGATCGCCGCACGGGCGCGCCGTACGTACTCGTCGGGATCCTCGGCGCGCAGCCGCTCCGCCTCGTCCAGGCTCATCAGGTTCGGCACGTACCCGTTCAGCGGGTCGTGGGCTGAGGTCTGGTCGGTGACGATGTCGGCCTCGAAGTCGCGGGCGAGGAGCGCCGGGAGCACGTCGACGGCGTTGGCGCAGAGGCCGACGCTGAGCGCCCGCCCCTCGCGCTTCGCCGCCTCGCAGCGACGCACCGCGTCCTCGAGGTCGTCGGCCTCCTCGTCGAGGTAGCGGGTCTCGAGGCGCCGGGCGATCCGCTCCTGCTCGACCTCGACACAGAGCGCGACGCCGCCGTTCATCGTGATCGCCAGCGGCTGCGCGCCGCCCATCCCGCCGAGCCCGGCGGTGACCGTGATCGTCCCGGCAAGCGAGCCGCCGTGGCGCCGCCGCGCGATCTCCGCGAAGCACTCGTAGGTCCCCTGGACGATCCCCTGGCTGCCGATGTAGATCCAGGAGCCGGCGGTCATCTGCCCGTACATCGTCAGCCCCTCGGCTTCAAGCCGGCGGAACTCGTCCCAGTTGTCCCATTCGCCGACCAGGTTCGAGTTGGCGATCAGCACCCGCGGCGACCACTCGTGGGTGCGCATCACGCCGACCGGCTTGCCCGACTGGACGAGCAGCGTCTCGTCGGCCTCGAGCGAGCGCAGCGAGCGGACGATCGCGTCGAAGGCCTTCCAGGAGCGCGCGGCGCGGCCGGTGCCGCCGTAGACGACGAGGTCCTCGGGGCGCTCGGCGACGGCCGGGTCGAGGTTGTTCATCAGCATCCGCATCGCGGCCTCCTGCGGCCAGCCCTTGCAGGACAGCTCCGCCCCGTGCGGCGCGTGGATCTCGCGGCTCACTCCAGACCTCCGATCTCCGGACCAGCGTTCATCCCAGCTCCCCGATCTTCGCCTCCGCCGCGGCGACCAGTGCCCCGGAGCCGACCAGCTCCTCGGCGGCGGCGAGCTCGGGCGCGAGCCGGCGGTCGGCGCCGAAGCCGGGGACGTCGACGCGCAGGCGGTCGCGGACGGCGGCGGTGCCGGGCGCGGGCTCGAGCGGCGCCCGCAGCTCCAGGCCGCGGACCCCGCAGGTGATCTCGATCGCGAGGATCCGCCGCAGGTTCGCGAGCGAGGCGCGCAGCTTGCGCGCGGCGCCCCAGGCCATCGAGACGTGGTCCTCCTGCGAGGCGCTGGTCGAGAGCGTGTCGGCGCTCGCGGGGACGGCGAGGCGGCGGTTCTCGACCACCATCGCCGCCTGCGTGTAGTGGCCGATCATCAGGCCCGAGTTCACGCCGGCGTCGTCGGCGAGGAACGGCGGCAGGCCCTCGGAGCGGACTTTGTCGAGCAGCCGGTCGGTGCGGCGCTCGGCGATCGCGCCGACGTCGGCGGAGGCGATCGCGAGCAGGTCGCAGGCGAGGCCGAGCGGCGCGCCGTGGAAGTTGCCGCACGACTCGACCCGGCCGTCGGGGAGGACCATCGGGTTGTCGATCGCCGAGACCAACTCGAAGTCGGCGGTGCGGCGGGCGTGGTCGAAGGCGTCGCGGGCGGCGCCGTTGACCTGGGGCGCGCAGCGCAGCGAATAGGCGTCCTGGACGCGCGAATCGCCGTGGCGATGACTGGCGACGACGGCGGAGCCGGCGAGCAGGCGGCGCAGGTTGGCGGCACTCACCTGCTGGCCAGGCTGCGGGCGCAGCGCGACCAGGTCCGCGGCGAAGGCACGGTCGGTGCCGAGCAGGGCCTCGACGCTGAGCGCGGCGGAGATGTCGGCGGCCTTGAGCAGCAGCCCGAAGTCGCGCAGCGCGAGGACGAGCATGCCGAGGATCCCGTCGGTGCCGTTGATCAGCGCGAGCCCCTCCTTGGCGCGGAGCTCGATCGGCGCGAGGCCGGCGGCGGCGAGGGCGTCGGCGGCGTCGAGGAGCTCCCCGTCGGCGTCGCGCACCAGCCCCTCGCCGAGCAGCGGCAGGGCCGCGTGGGCGAGCGGCGCGAGGTCGCCGCTGGCGCCGAGCGACCCGTACTCGGGGACGACCGGGGTCAGCGAGGCGTTCAGCAGCGCGACGATCCCCTCGGCGACCAGCGGCCGGACGCCGCTGTAGCCCATCGAGAGCGAACGGGCGCGCAGCACCATCATCGCCCGCACGACCTCGGCCTCCACCTCGGGCCCCATCCCCGCCGCGTGCGAGCGCAGCAGCACCTTCTGCATCAGCGCCCGCTTCTCGGCCGGGATCGAGGTATTGGCGAGCGCCCCGAACCCGGTCGACACCCCGTAGACGGGTTCATCGGAGGCGACCAACTCGGCGACCACCGCGGCCCCCCGCTCCATCGCCGCGACCGCCCCCGCCCCGACGCCGACCTCCGCCCCGCCGCGGGCGACCGCGACGACCTCCTCGCGCGAGAGCCCCCGCTCGGTCAGCTCGACCGTCACCGCACCCCACCGTCCCTCGACAAGCCCATCCCGATCTCCTCCAGCGTGAACATCCCGTCGTTCCGACCCTAGTCCCAGGCGCGCCTCGCCTTCCCTCCCTCCCGCAGAATTCGCATTCTGTACGAATGCCAATCGCATTATGCACGCGACGAAATCGCATTCTGCACAAACTGAAATCGCATTCTGCAACAATGCTTTTCGCACCATGTGCAAACCGGATCGCACCGTGAGGGGCCTGAAAAGCCGTGCCTGAGCTGATCCCACGCGCCGCCAAGGGCCTCCTCGTCGAGGCCTTGGCCGACACTCGCGTGGTGCTTCTGCTCGGGGCCCGCCAGGTCGGCAAGAGCACGCTCGCCGCGGAGATCGTCGCCGGCGACCATCCGGCGAGCTCCGTCAATCTGGACACGCAGGCCGCGCGAGAGGCCGCCATCTCCGATCCAGAAGGGTTCATCGCCGGCCTCAGCCGACCGGTGCTGATCGACGAGGTGCAGCGCGGCGGCACCGACCTCCTGCTCGCGGTCAAGTCCGTCGTCGACAAGGACAAGACGCCGGGGCAGTTCTTCCTCACCGGGTCCGCCAACGTGCTCGCCAACCGCAAAGCCTTGGATGCCCTCACCGGCAGAGTCGAGAGCGTCACCTTGTGGCCCCTGGCCCAGAGCGAGATCGAGGGAACCTCCGGCAACTTCGTCAACGCGCTCTTCGATGGCGCGCCGCCCGCGGTCGAAGACGCGCCGATCGGCCGCGAGGCGCTCGCCGGGCGCCTGACCGCGGGCGGCTACCCCGAAGCGCGGCTGCGCAGCGAGCGCCGGCGCGGGCGTTGGTACGACAGCTACCTGGAGTCGACCCTCGAGCGCGACCTCGTGGACATCAGCGACGCGCGGAAGCTGAGAGAGATGCCGCGCCTCCTCCGCCTCCTCGCCTCCCAGGCGGCCAACATCGTCGCGCCCGCCAACATCAGCAACGACATCACCCTCGATCGCGGTACCGTCGAGGCGTACATCGGCCTCCTCGAAGCGGTATTCCTCGTCCGACGGCTGCCGGCCTGGACGCCCGGCATCGGCAGCCGGGAGCTTCGCCACCCGAAGGTCTACGTCGTCGACACCGGCCTGATGCTGCACCTTCTCGGTGCCGACGAGGAGCGCCTGACGAGCGACGTCAAGGTGACCGGGAAGGCGCTCGAGAATTTCGCCGCGATGGAGATCCTCCGCCACGCGGAGTGGTCGGAGAAGGCCCCGAAGCTCTTCCACTACCGGCAGTCCCGCGACGAGATCGACGTCGTCCTCGAGGACCGGGCGGGCAGCATCGCGGCGGTCGAGGTGAAGGCGAGCGCATCGGTGACCTCTGGCGACTGGCGGGCGCTGCGGCGCCTGCGGGACGCAAGGGGCGAAGCCTTCCGCTGCGGGATCCTGCTCTACACGGGCGCGTCCACAGTGCCGCTGAGCGACCGGATCTTCGCGGTTCCGATCAGCGGCCTCTGGGCCTGAACCCGGGCGGCCGCGTCGGTTCCCCGACGCAGGAGGCCTGCGCGCCGATCCCGTTGAACTGCGCGCCGATCCAAAAGGCATGAGGACCCGTGGCGAACCGGGCGAACCGTGACGGGAGCCGCACTAACCCCCGAGCAACCGGCTCGCCGGGACCCTGACCGCCCGCCACGCCGGATACAGCCCGCCGAGGACGCCGATCGCCATGCCGATCAGGAGGGCCTCGGCGATCGTGACCGGGGTCAGCTCGGGGGTGACGACGGCGCCGACCCCGAGGGCGTCGCTGAGGAAGCGGGCGGCGAAGATGCCGAAGAGGAGGCCGGCCCCGGCGCCGATGACGCTGGTCGCAACGCCCTCGCCGAGGACGAGGGAGGCGATCCGCCGGCGTCGCCAGCCGACGGCGCCGAGCAGGGCGAGCTCCGACTCGCGCTCGAGCACCGCCATCGCCATCGTGTTGCTGACCCCGAGGCCGCCGACGATCAGCGCCAAGGCGGCGATCACGTCGACCGCGGTGCGGACCAGCTGGCCGCCGGTGCCGATCCGCGACGGGTCGTCGCTCGCGCCGATCACGGTCGTCCCGGGGAAGTCGCGCCGGATCGCCGCCTCGGCGCTCTTTTCCTGGACGCCGTCGGCGAGCTGCACGGCGACCGTGGTCGCCTCGCCCTGGCGGGCGGTCAGCCGCTGCGCGACCCCGAGGGCGAGCGTCGCGCCGGAGTCCTGGAAGTAGACGCCCGAGTGGTAGACGCCGGTCACCGTGAACGGGTGGTGGCGGATCACCAAGGTGGAGCCGGGGTGCAGATGAAGTTCGTCGGCGAGACGGTCCCCGACCAGCACGCTGTGGCGCCCCAGCTTCCGCGAGCCGCTCGTCAGCACCAGGCGCTTGTCGACGAACCCACGCGGATCGACGCCGAAGGCGATCGCCGCCGGGCTGGCCTCGATTTCGCCGACCACCAGCAGCATCGGCGTCGCCCTGGCCACGTCGGGACGCGCCTCGAGCCGGCGCGCCAGCGACACCGGCAGCAGCGAGGCGGTCGGGTCCTCGACCCCCGACTGGAAGATCCCGAGGTCGGCCCGGCCCAGGTGGACGAGCTGGTCGGCGGCGTTGCTGAGGCCCGCCCCGACCGACAGCAGGGCGACGATCGTCCCCACGCCGAGACCGATCCCCGCCGCCGTCGCCAACGTGCGCGCCTTGTGACGCAGCATGTTGGTGCCGATCAGGGACGCCATCGAGGTGCGGTCGGCAAGGCCCATGTCGGCAAGCTACGGGCGAACGGCCGCCCGCCCATCGGGTAGAGACCGACACGCCTACTGTGGCGAAACGCGGGTCCCCCGCGCGCGCCCGCGAAGTACGGTGGCGGCGGCTATGGAGGGCAACGGCCTTCGTCCCGACACCGACACCGAGGACGGCCTCACCTCCGCCGAGCGCCGCGGGGTCGCCCGCCGCGCCACCGGCGCGATCCTCCTCGGCGCCTTCGTCGTCCTCCTCCTCCTGGCGATCCCCTCGCTGCGCGGCGTCCTCCACGCGATCACCCACATGCGCCCGGCCTGGATCGCCGCCGGCGTCGCCTTCGAGATCCTCTCCTGCGCCGGCTTCGTCGTCGTCTTCCGCCTCTTCTTCCCGACCCTGGACGCGCGGCGCGCCCGCCGGCTCGCCTGGACCGAGATGGCCTCCGGCGTCCTCCTGCCCGCGGGCGGGGTCGGCGGCCTCGCGATCGGCGGCTGGCTGATGCACCTGATCGGGCTGTCGCGGCACCGCATCGTCGAGCGCTCGAGCGCGCTCTTCTTCATCACCAGCGCCCCCAGCGTCGTCGCCATGGTCGGCGCCGCGGCGCTGCTCGCGGCCGAAGCGCTGCCCGGCCCGCGCGGCTTCGTGCTCACCGCGCTGCCGATCATCGTCGGCTGCCTGGCGACCGCGGCGGTCGCCCTCGTCCCGGCCCGCCGGCCGCGGGCGGCCCGGCCCGGCGGCCGCGCCTGGGTCGCCGACCTCGTCGACGGGATCGCCGTCGCCGAGTCCGAACTACGGCGGCCCGACCTGCGCCTGCTCGGCGCCGTCGCCTACCTCGCCTTCGACATCGCCGTCCTCTGGGCGACCTTCCTGGCGCTCGGCGTGACGCCGCCTCTGGCGCCGCTCGTACTCGGCTACATCATCGGCTACCTCGCCAACCTCGTCCCGGTGCCGGGCGGCATCGGCGCGCTCGACGGCGGCCTCGTCGCGACCCTGGTCCTCTACGGACTCGGCGCGACCGACGCGGCCGCGGCGGTCCTCGTCTATCACGCGATCGCGTTCTGGGTGCCGGGGGTCGGCGGGCTGGTCGGGTTGGTCTGGCTGCGCCGCGACATCGCCGGCGACAACCGGCCGTCGCGCAGGTGAAGCGAGCGGTCGGCGAAGTCGACGACCTGGCGGCTGTGGCTGACGACCATGATCGTCAGGCCGGTGCGCTCGCGCGCCTCGCCGAGGAGCTGCAGGACGCGGTCGGTGTCCTCTTCGCTGAGCGAGCCGGTCGGCTCGTCGGCGAGCAGGAGCCGCGGTTCGTTGGCCATCGCGCGGGCGATCGCGACGCGCTGGCGCTCGCCGCCGGAGAGGTGGGCGGCGAGCGAGTTGCGGCGGTGCGCCAGCCCCACCGACTCGAGCAGCGCTTCCGCCCGTTCCCGGCGCTCGCCGGAGGAGAGCCGCGTTTCGAGCAGCGGGATCTCGACGTTGACGCGGGCCGTCAGGTGCGGGATCAGGTAGTGGTGCTGGAAGACGAAGCCGACCACCTCGCGGTGGTAGCGGTCCTGGGGCCAGGTCTCGACCGGGCGGCCGTCGACCTCGACCACGCCCGAGGTGGCGCGATCGAGGCCGCCGATGATCGAGAGCAGCGTCGTCTTGCCCGAGCCCGAGGGCCCGGTGAGGGCGAGCAGCTCCCCGGGCTCGATCGTCAGCGAGACGCCGGTGAGCGCGACGATCGGCCCCGGGTACACGCGGCCGACGTCGCGGGCCTCGACCCGCGCGCCGCGCGGCCGGCCGCTGTCCTCATTCGACGACACGGATCGGATAGTCGGCGTGGGCGGTGCCGAGCGGACCGGCGCGGACGACCACGCGGAACGTGAGCGGCTCCCCGACCGAGCGCTTCGGGAACGTGAGCGTGTCGGTGAAGCTGCCGGTGAAGTGCCAGGGCGACTTCGCCGGGCCGCCCTTGGGGGCCGGGTACTGCTTGGAGACGACCGCGCCGCCGTAGAGGAACTCGTAGAAGGCGGCGCCGTGCACCGGCTTCCCCGACCCCGTCCGCTTCGCGGTGACGGTGATCTTCCAATCCTTGCCCACCTTCGGGTGGTGGGTCGGCGCCTTCATCTGGACGTCGAAGCCGGCGGCCTGCGCCGACGCGACCGGGATCAACAGCACGGCGGCGATCGCCAACGCCATCGTTCTTGCTCGTCTCATCTTGAACATCTCCTTCCGTGTCAGGAACTGGTCATCGCTTGCGGCCGAAGGCGAAGTAGGCGATCGGACCGACGAAGTTCACGAACGAGATCGCGCCCCAGAGCGGCTTCGGGCCGTTGACCTGGTCGGCGGGACGCCGGCGCAGGTCGCGCAGGGCGGCGACGAAGAGGCCGATCTGGGCGGTGCCGGCGACGACGATCGCCCTGCGTTGGCACGGCGTCAGCTCGCTCCATCTCCTCTTCTTCCTCTTCTGCTTCCGCCTGGTCCTCATCTCTCAGCCTTTCCTCGCGACGTCGGTCATGATCCCGCCCACGACTGCCGGCAGGACGAGGCTCGGGCCCGGGCCGAGCAGGCGGATCCCGGTCCGGCTTGGCCTTCTCGTGTTCGTCGCGGCGGTATCGGTCGTGCGGGTGATCCTCATCGGCCTCTCCTGGTCGGTCGCGCGGGGGCTGGACCAGCCTTCTCCGCGACGGCCGCCGAGGCATCCGTGAACTGCCCACCAACCCGTGTGGCACTTCTCGGAGCCAAACTCGATTCAGCCGTCTGAGCCTGCGAATAGATGTCGCCTCCCCTCACGCTTCGGGCGCGCGGCAAGCCGGCGCCCGGAGCCGGCGGGGCGGCCCGGGGCAGGCGGCCGTCCGAGTTGCGCCCGGCCGTCCCGTCCACGGCCCTGGCAGGTTGTGGCCGTGGCCGGGACGGCCGGGTCCGTGGGGAGTGAAGAGGGTTCGTGGCGGTGCCGGGCGGACGTGCGCGTCGTGGCGGGAAGAAGCGCGTAATCGGCCACGAGGGCGCAGGGTCCGTGACGAAGACCCATGGAACGTCACGGTCCGTCCCGTCTTCTTCATACCTCGCCCAAGTGCGTTCGTCGCTTGTACGCCTATGGTGGTCAAGCGACGAACGCACCCGGGCGACCCGGGGCGAAGGTGACCGAAGGCGTGAGGAACGGTGACGGACCGCCCGTCGGTCGAAGGCGGCGCACCTCCGTTTGTCGCTTGTTCCCGTATGCGGAACAAGCGACAACCGGAGGGGCCTCGGACCCCGACCGCCGGCCCGGGAAGGCCCGGAGGTGCGGATGCCGTCACGAAGACGCCCGGAACGTCACGGTCCGTCCCGTCCTCTTCGGGCGTCCAGGGCCTCCGTTCGCTGCTTCTGCCGCATAGGGGTACAAACAGCGAACGGAGGCCCCGGGACCCCGGATCCACGTGACCGAGGCCATGTGGATCCGTGACGAATCGGGCGGGACCGTGACGGGAGCCCGCACCTCCTCCCGTCCCTGTGCCCCCTTCCCCACGGAACCCGCACGTCCCGGGCGTCTCGTGGCGGCCACAACCTGCCAGGGCCGCCATGAGACGCCCGGGACGCACCTCGGACCGCCGCGCCCCCGAGCGACCTCGCACCGGCGGAGAGCGCTCAGTCGCGGGGGACGGCGCGGCTGATCAGGTGGTACTCGGCGCGAACGCCGGTGTCGTCGTCGTCGAGGTGGGTCGGGGTCACGTCGACGTGGAAGTCGGGGAGGCCGAGCGCCTCGTCGTGGCGGCGGTCGATCAGGAAGAGGACGCCGCCGACGGTGCCGAGGCAGACGTCGTCCGGTCCGCGCGGGTAGGAACGGCTGGCGAGGCGCACTTCCGGCTCGCCCTCGCTGCCCGCCACGTGGCGGAGCATCAGGTTGTTGCCGAGCTGGTTGCGCAGGTGGATGATCGCGTCGACCGCCTCGGGCGTGGCCCAGACCCGTTGCCGGGCCATCTCTTCGGTCATCTCGGCGTTGGCGCGGGCGGTGCTGGTCATGACCCCTATGAAATCGCGTCCGCGCGGGCGACGCATGCGGTCGGTTCCACATCGCGCGATGTGGATGCTCACTCCCAGGTGCGCGGCCAGGGGCGCCGCTCGGGCGGACGACGGACCTTCACCCGGGCGCCCGCCGCGCGCGCCCCGCCAGGCGTGGCGAGCAGCGGATCGAGCTCCAGCGCGCTGACCTCGGCGTGCTCGGCGGCCAAGGCCGCCGTCGCCTCGAGCGCCCGTTCGAGCGCCTCGCGCTCGGTCGTCGTCGCGACCAGGTCCGACGCGTCGAGGAGATCGGCGGCGTCATCGTCGTCGAGCGGGCAGAGGCGCGCCTGCCGCGCCGCCGCCGGCTCGTCGGCCCGCCCACAGCGCAGGACCGGCCCGAAGAGCGGGTCGGCGGCGACGCTCACCGCCAGCGCCGGGACCCTGGCCGCCGCGGCGGTCGACCCATCCAGGGCGATCCCGTAGCAGTCGAGGAGTCGGGCGCCGGCCTCGGGGTCGAGCACGGTGGCCTCTGCTCCCCACCCGGTGCCTCCCGCCGCGAGCGCCGCGGCGAGGATCGCCGCCGCCTCGTCGGAGCGCGCGCCGGGGACCGTCACCGGTGCCGGGATCGGGCGCGGCGGGGAGCGGTGCCGCCTCCGTGCCAGGGAGGCCGCCAGGTGCAGGCCTTCCTCGATCCCGTCGGCACGGATCGCCCCGACCGCGTCGAAGAGGCCGCGGCCAGGCGGTTCGGCGGCCGCGCGGGCGGCGATCACGACGATCGGCAGGCGACTGCCGACCCGTCGCGCGACGCGGCCGAACCGGCGCGGGTCGCTGAAAGATTCGACCTGGAGCAGCGCGACCACGGTCGCCGGGTCCTCCTCCCAGTACTCGAGCAGGTCGTTGGCGGTGATGTCGGCGCGATCGCCGAGCGAGACGAACTCCGAGACCCCGACCCGGTGCCGCGCCGCCGCGGCGAGCAGCTCCCGCGAGGCGGCGACGCCCTGGGAGCAGACGCCGACCCGCCCGCGCCGCGGCAGCCGCCCGAATCCGGCGCGGGCGCCGGCGCCCTCGCCCTCGGCGAGCACCGCGAGCGGCGGCCGCGGGCGGTTGTCGAGGACGCCCGCCGAGGCGGGGCCGACCAGCCGCACCCCGGCCGCCCGGCAGGTCGCCAGCAGCTCGCGCCCCGCCGCCGAGCCGGGTCCGCCCCAGGCGCCCGGGTCGCCGCCGACCACCACCGCCCGGGCGCCCCTCGCGGCCGCTTCGCGCACCAGCTCCGGCGCTTCCTTCGGCCCGGCGTCGAGCGCCGCCACCGTCGCCCGGTCGAAGATGCCCGCGACCGCCGCGCGGGCGGCGGCGGCGTCGTGCTCCTGGAAGCGCGCGATCGCCTCCGGCGCGGTCGAGATCGGCATCTCGACCACGATCGCGCCGGGTTCCGAGCGGACCGTGACCGGGAACCCGGCGTCGCGGAACATCCCCAGCATGGCGTGGTTCTGTGGCATCACGTCGGCGACGAAGGTGGTGAAGCCCTCCTCGGCGGCGTGCTCGGCGAGGTGCGCCAGCATGATGCTGCCGAGGCCGTGCCCCTGCAGCTCGTCGGCGACCGCGAAGGCGACTTCGGCGCTCTCGGCGTCGATCGCGCCGAAGAAGCCGTGCGCGACGACCCGCTCCTCCGGCCCCCGCAGGGCGAGCAGCCCGAAGCGGCGGCGCTGGTCGACGTCGCTGAGGATCTCGGCCGCCGCGTGCAGGTTCGGCGCCCCGGTGAAGAAGCGGAAGGCGAGCGAGCGCTCGTCGAGGGATTCGAAGAACTCGAGCAGCAGCGGCTCGTCACCGGCCTGCAGCGGGCGGATGGCGACGGTCGAGCCGTCGCGCAGGACGACGTCGGAGGTGAGGTTGTCGGGGTAGGTCAATCAGCCGCCTCGAGCGCGGCGAGCAGGTCGCCGTATTCGGCCAGCCGCACGGCGCCGAGGTAATGCCGGCGGACGCGCTCGTGGGCGGCGGCGCCGATCCGCTCGGCCCGCGCCGGGTCGCCGACCAGGTCGAGGATCGCCCGCGCCAGGGCGCGCGGGTCGCGCGGGTCGACGAGCAGGCCGCTCTCGCCGTCGACGATCTGCTCGGCGATGCCGCCGACGTTGCTGCCGACGACCGGCCGGCCCTTCCACATCGCCTCGGCGACGGTGAGGCCGAACGCCTCGGCGAGGCTCTTCTGGACGACGACGTCGGCGCGCCGCTGGATCGCGTTGACGACGGCGCCGTTTTCGTCGAGGTCGGCCATCGGCAGGCCGGCGAGGTGGACGCGGCGGCGGATCGGGTCCGGCAGCACCCGCCGGTGCGCGCCGACCTCCGACCAGACCAGGGCCCCCTCGGGGTCGTCGGCGACGGCGTCCGGGTCGGGCCCGGCGAGGAGCAGGTGGACGCTCTCGGCGGCGGCGAGCTCGCCCGCGAGGCACTCGACCAGCCCGTCGGGATCCTTGAGGCGGTCCCAGCGCGAGACCTGGGCGACGACCTTCGCCCCCGGCGGGATCGGGTCGTCCTGGACGAGCTCGGCGCCGCGCTCGACCCGCCCCGGGCTGCCGTCGGCGCGGCGGAAGGCCGCCGGCCGCCCGGCGTCGTCGCCTTCCAGGCCCACCACGGTCAGGATCGCCGACACGGTCCGCGCGTCGAGGTCCTGGTTCTTCGGCGAGAAGGGATCGAGCGAGGGCGCCATCACCCGGCAGCGCTCGCGGTCGAGGCCGGGCCAGATCAGGTCCTCGCGGGAGAAGACGCAGAGGTCGGCCATCTCGACGTAGCGGCGCAGGAAGCGCTGGGCGCGCAGCGCCATCTCGCCCGGCCGGTCGACGCCGACGTGGCAGCGCCAGATGATCCGCGCCCCGGTCGCCTGGAGGTCACGCACCAGGCCGACCGTCTGCGGGTCGTGCAGGAAGACGACGTCGCCCGCGCGGATCAGGCTGCGCAGCTGTCCGGCCGTCCGCCACAGCGTCTTCTCGTAGACGGCGCGCTCGGGTTCGCCGAGCGCCCCGCCGTCGCCGCGGTCTTCGTGCAGGTTGTTGTGGAGGCGCTTGGTGAGGCGGAAGAACCAGGGGTCCTCGCGCAGCACCACCCAGCGGGTGTCGATGCCGGCGCCGCGCACGTAGGGCAGCAGCGAGCGGAGCATCTCGGCGACGCCGCCGCCGCGCAGGGTCGAGCTGACGTGCCAGATCGCCCGTCCCTCGAACTCGGCCCGCGCCCTCGCCGCCGCCGCGCGGACGTGCTCCATGTCCGCGGCGGCGAGGTAGGGCTCGAACGCCTCGGGCGAGTGGGCGGGGAGCAGGACGAACTTCGGGCGCGCCATCGATCAGGGCCTCCTCGTGACCAGGACGGGACAGGGAGCATGGCGGAAGACGTGGCCGGAGACCGAGCCGAGCAGCACCCGCCGCACCGGCCCGTAGCCGCGCGAGCCGAGGACCAGCAGGTCGACCCCCTCCGCGCAGGCCGCCTCCAGCTCCGGCGCCGAGGCGCCGTCGAGCCGGCGGGCGTCGACGCGGACGTCGGTGGGGACCGCCTCCAGGCCTTCGGCGATGATCCGGTCGGGTTCGATCGGGTTGGTCAGGTCTTCGCCGCGGCGCGAGAGCGGCAGCGGCGGCTCGACCACGGTGAGGAGCTCGATCGCCCCCTGCGGCTCGACCAGCTCCAGTGCCCTGGCCAGGGCCGCCTTGCTCTCGGGCGTGCCGAGGTAGGCGACGGCGACCGTCGCGAGGCCGTCGTGGGGGAGCTCGGCGTAGCCGGGCGGCGCGACGAAGACGTCGACCGCGGCGCCGTTCAGCACGTTCAGCGCGGTGCTGCCGAGGATCAGCCGCTCGACCCCGCTGCGGCGCGGCGAGCCGATCACGATCCCGTCGACCCCCTCGCGTTCGGCCAGCGTCGTCAGCACCGCCGCCGGCGAGGAGCCGACGTAGACGCGCGTCTCGACCTCGATCCCGGCCAGCCTCTCGCGGGCTTCGTCGAAGAGCGGCTTGACGCTCCGGGCGTGCTCCTCGGGGACCAGTTCGAAGCTGGTCGGCAGCGGCCCGCCGAAGGGGACCGCGACGAGAAGGGCGCCCGAGCCGGTCGCCGTGCAGAGCACGCGCGCCAGCTCGAGCGCATCTCGGCCGTGCCCGCCGTCGTCGAGGCCGACGAGCAGCCGCACCGTCAGTCCCCGTCTCCGGAGGATCCGTCGGAGCCGGCCTTGATCTCGACGACCTTTTTCGCCTCGTCTTTGGGCAGCGGAATCGTCACCTCGAGCACGCCGTCGGCGGTCGTCGCCTGGATGTCCTCGGGTTTGACCCCGCGCGGCAGCGTCAGCGAGCGCGAAAAGGAGCCGTAGTGACGCTCGCGGCGGACGTAGTGACCCTTCGTCTCGTCATGCTCCTCCTCGTGCTTGCCGGAGACGGTGAGGACGCCGTCCTCGACCGCGATCTCGACGTCCTCCCGTTTGATCCCCGGGATGTCGGCGCGGATCACGATCGCGTCGTCACGCCTGATCACGTCCATCGACAGTGACCAGGCGCCGAGGCCGTTGTCGGCGGCGACGTCGCGGAACATCTGGTCGACCCGGTGGCGCAGCTCCGACAGCGGGCGCCACTCGGCGATCTCGGTTGGCATGTGTAACTCCTCTCGTTGGGTTTTTCCGAGGTCGGGGCGAAGCTAGGCGCCGTCGGTGCCGTCGCCATCCGCAGAAGGCCGCAGCGAGCCGTGCGCCCACCCCCGATGGCGCCCCGCGGGCGCGCCGCGACGATCGACCGATGAGCTCACACCGCCTCCGCCTCGGCCGCCTGTTCGGGATCCCGATCGGCGTCCAGCCCGCCTGGATCCTGATCGTCGCCGTGATCGCCTGGTCGCTGGGGGCGAGCTACTACCCCGAAGAAGTGAACGGAATCTCCGGCCCCGCCGCCTACGGTCTCGGGCTGGCGAGCGCCCTGCTCCTCTTCGCCGGCGTCCTCCTGCACGAGCTCGGGCACGCCCTGGTCGCCCGCCGTCGCGGGGTGGAGATCGAGGAGATCGACCTCTGGCTGCTGGGCGGCGTCGCCCGCATGTCGGGGCAGCCGACGCGCGCCGTCGACGAGCTCGCCTTCGCCGCCGCCGGGCCCGCCGTGACGCTGGTGCTGGCGCTGATCTGCGGCGGCGCCGCGGCCGTCCTGCCCGCCTCGGCCCCGGCCGCGGTGAGCGCGCTGCTCGACTACCTCTTCTTCGTCAACGCGGCGATCCTGGGGCTGAACCTGCTGCCCGCCTTCCCGCTCGACGGCGGCCGGATCGCCCGGGCGCTGATCTGGATGTACGACGGCGACCTGCGCAAGGCCACCACCGCCGCCGCGCGGCTCGGCTGGGCGATCGGCTGGGCGCTGGTGGCGCTCGGCATCTTCGCCGTCGCCGCCGGTCTCCTGGCCGGCTTCTGGACCGCGCTGATCGGCGGCTTCATCATCTTCGCGGCGAAAGCCGAAGAGCGGTCGTCGCGCCTGCGGACGGACCTGACCGGCCGCCGCGTCGGCTCGCTGGCGACGCCGTTCCCGGGCGGCCCGCTCGAGGTCGAAAGGCACCTCGAAGGCCTCGATCCGGAACTGATCGTGGACGAGGATGCCGACCTCGCCGAGCTGATCGACCGCCCGGCCTTCCTCGCCGCCGGCCGGGCGCTGGTGCGACGGGCCGACGGCAGCTGGGGCGTGATCGCGCTGCGCGACGTCGAAGAGCTGGTCTGGGCCGTCGAGATGGCGGCAAAACCGCAGCACGAAAGCGGGGATCGGACGGATGACGGCCCGGCCGCGGGCGGTCAGAGTCGAGCCCCGATCGGACCTCGAACCAGAAAGGCACACCGATGAAGGAGCCAGTCGTCATCGCAGGCGGGGGAGTCGCGGCACTCGAGGCCGCGCTCGCGTTGCAGGATCTGGCGGGGGCGCGCGCGACGGTGTCGATCTGCTCGCCCCGTCGCAACTTCGTCTACCGCCCCTACGCGGTCGGCGAGCCCTACGGCGTCTCCCGCGTCGTCACCTACGACCTCGAGCGCCTGGCGGGGATCGCCGGCGCCCGCTACCTGCCCCACAGCATCGCCTCGGTCGACCGGCTGGCGCGCCTCGCCGTCACCCACGACGGCGAGAGCATCCCCTACGGGGACCTCATCGTCTGCCCCGGCACCAAGCTGCTCTGGCCGGTGCCCGGCGCGATCACCTTCTGGGGGATCGCCGACGAGGGCGACGTGGCCAAGGTGATGGGGCAGATCCGCGAGGGCGAGGCCCGTCGCGTGGCCTTCACGATGCCGAGCATGGAGAGCTGGGCGCTGCCCCTCTACGAGCTCGCCCTGCTCGCCCGCGCCGAGCTCGACAAGACCGGTGACGACGCCGAACTGACGATCGTCACCCCCGAGGACGCGCCGCTGCAGGTGTTCGGCCGCGGCGTCGCCGAGGGGATGGCGGAGCTGCTCGCCGAGCATCGCATCGAGGTCGTTACCGGGACCCATCCCGTGCGCTTCCAGTTCGGCCACCTGGACACGGTCCCGGCCGGCCCGCTGCCCTTCGACAACGTGGTCAGCCTGCCGAAGCTCGAGGGGCGCCGGATCCGCGGCGTCCCCCACGACGTCGAAGGCTTCGTCCGCATCGACGGTCACTGCCGCGTGCTCGGCTGCGAGCACGTCTACGCGGCCGGCGATGTCACCGACTTCCCGGTCAAGCAGGGCGGCCTGGCGACCCAGCAGGCGGACATCGCCGCCGAAGCGATCGCCGCCCGCCTCGGCGCCTCGCTCGAGCCCCAGGAGTTCGACCCGATCCTCCGCGGCGTCCTCTGGACCGGCTCCGGCCCGCGTTACCTGCAGGGCTGGCTGGGCGGCGGCCACGGCGAAAGCTCGACGATGACCGAGACCGCGCCTTGGGGCAACGAGCAAGGCAAGATCGTCGGCCGCTACCTGACCGATTTCCTGGCGGGGGCCGGGGTCTGAGGCGTTCGGGGGGGGCGGCCCCAGCCCCCGGCTTCTTCCCCCGAGAAGCCCGTGGCAGTTTGGTTGCCTAGGAGACGACGAGCGGCTGGCGGTTCCGCGACCGGACGTCGTCGGCGGAGCGGACCTTCACCGGTTCCCCGTGGGCATGCAGGGAGCGCTCGAGGGCCTCCAGGGCGAAGACGACTTCGAGACCGAGGCGAGGG
>DASZUH010000231.1:0-3104 GCA_035547715.1 Solirubrobacterales bacterium | reverse complement strand
GCGTAGAACATCTGCCGCAGGTCGAATTCGACCGCCAGCGAGACTTTGCCCGCGACCAGCCGGCGGACCACGGTGAGGCCCATGCGCAGGATCGCGGCGCCGAGGATCGCCAGCGCGAGCGGGAGCAGGTCGGGCTTGTCGTGATCCTTGATGGCGTTGATCGCCTGGCCGATCAGCCACGGGATCAGCACCGTCATGCCCATCGCCGCCCAGGCGAAGGCCAACGATCCCCACAGTTGCAGCCTGTAGGGACGCAGGAAGCCCATCAACCGGCGGTAAGTACGCATTACCACCGACTATACAAAGTGAAGTATTGGACTATTCCAGGATCGCCGCGGCCTTCGCGCTGCTGACGTAGCCCGCCGGGCACTTTTTCTGATGGTGCCCGGGCTTCTGCAGGATCTGGAAGTTGGTGACGTCGTGGAAGCGCGTCGCCGAGCCGTTGTTTTGCGCCAGCGTGACGATCAGGCGGTAGAAGCCCGGCAGCAACTGGTGGTAGAAGATCTCCGGCCGGGTGGCGGGGGAGTATTCGCCCGCCGTGCCCAGGCGCTCGGCGAGGATGCCGTTCGGCCCGGCGTATTTCGGGAAGTCCATCGACTTGCCGGTCAGCCGTTCGTTGCCGAGCGGGCTGTGGATCGCTTTCTCCAGTTTTTTCGGGTCGACGCAGTTGGGGACGCGGTTGAGGCTGAAGCGCAGGTTGCCCTGGCCGAGTTCGGGCTCGGTGCCGAACTTCTCCGGCGCCAGTTCGAAGTTTTCGAGGTCGACCTTCACGACGACGGCGTGGTTGGGCTGCACCTCGCCGTTGCGGGGGGAGACGATCGAGACCGCCGGTTCGCCCGGATTGCGTTCCGCCGCCGCCGCGCGTTCGGTCTTTTCACCGCCCCCGAATACGATCGCCAGGGCGACGGCCGCGCCGGTCACGACCAGCGCCGCCAGGGTTGCCTTCCTCAGCCGCATGCGACGGGAACATTACGCGTAACTTCCGAAACATCCTCGCCATCGTCGCCGCGTTCTGGCTGATCGCGGCGGCGGCGGCGACCGCCGACCCGGCGGCGAAGGTCGACGTCTTCGCCGGCACCGGTCCCGGGCCGCACTCCTTCGGTGGCGGCCACAACTACCCGGGGGCGACGGTGCCCTTCGGGATGGTCCAGTGGAGCCCCGACACGGCCCCGTCGGCGCCGCACTCGGGCGGCTACGACTGGCGCGACCACCACGTCTCCGGCTTCAGCCTCACCCACCTGAGCGGCGCGGGCTGCGCCGTCTACGGCGACTTCCCCTTCGTCCCGACGACCGAAGCGCCGGCCGGATCGCCCGCGCCGCAGCCCGGTCCGGGCCTGGCGGGTCGGTTCGAGCCCGGCTTCTCGCACCGGCGCGAGAGTGGCGCGCCCGGCTACTACTCGGTCGAGCTGCATCCGCGGCGCGGCGGGCCGATCGGCGTGGCGCTGACGGCGACGACGCGGACCGGCTTCGGCCGCTTCACCTTCCCGGCGAGCCCGCACGCGAGCGTCCTGATCGACGCCGGCGGGTCGGCCCAGCCCGACGACGAAGCGACGGTCCAGCTCGACCCGGGCGCCCGCGAAATCTCCGGCAGCGCCTCGAGCGGGTTCTTCTGCGGCCAGCGCCCGCGCTACAAGATCTACTTCGCGGCCCGCTTCGACCGGCCGTTCGCCGCCTCCGGGACCTGGACCGAAGGCACCCTCGAACCGGGGAGCGAAGCCGCGTCCAACGCCCAGGGCCCGCCGGGGGACCCGAAGGTGACGGCGCGCGCCGGCGCCTACGCGACCTTCGACACCCGCCAGGCGCGCACGGTGAGCGTCCGCGTCGGCGTCTCCTTCGTCTCGGTCGCGGGCGCCCGCGCCGCGCTGCGCGCCGAAAGCGAAGGCCGCGGCTTCGGCGCGATCCGGGCCGCCGCGCGGGAGAGCTGGGACCGGGCGCTGGGGAAAATCGGCGTCGCCGGCGGCTCGGCCCGCGAGGTCCGCACCTTCTACACGGCGCTCTACCACGCGCTGCTCGCGCCGCGGACCTTCAGCGACGTCGGCGGCGATTACGTCGGCATGGACGGCGCCGTCCACCGCGCCCGCGGCCGCATCCAGTACGCCGACTTCTCCGGCTGGGACGTCTACCGCACCGAGATCCCGCTGCTCGCCCTGATCGAGCCGCGGCGCGCGTCCGACATGGTCCAGTCGCTGGTCGCCGACGCCGAACAGTCCGGCTGCCTGCCGCGCTGGCCCTACGCGAACGGCCAGTCGATGACGATGGTCGGCGACTCCGCCGACCCGATGATCGCCGCCGCCGCGGCCTTCGGCGCCGACCACTTCGACCGGGCGGCGGCGCTCGCGGCGATGGTCCGCGGGGCGAGCGAATCGTGCCAGAGCGCGGACGGCGAATACGTCGAGCGCCAGGGCCTCGCCGGTTACCTCGCCCACGGCTACGTGCCTTTCGACGAAGACACGAACGAACGTAACGCGAACTCGGTCTACGGCAGTCCGACCGCGGTCTGGGGATCGGCCGCGACGACGCTCGAGTACGCGATCGACGACTTCGCGATCGCCCAGTTCGCGGCGCGGAGCGGGGTGGAGGCGGGCGGCGTCGCCGGGGCGGGGGAACCGGGCTCGACCTACGACGACTTCATCGCCCGCGCGGCCGACTGGCGGAACCTCTTCGACCCGGCCACCGGCCTGATCGAGCCCCGCTTCGCCGCCGGTGCCTTCCCCGCAGGCTACGACCCGCTCGAAGGCGGCGGCTTCGTCGAGGGCGACGCCGCGCAGTACACCTGGATGGTTCCCCAGGATCCGGCCGGCCTCTTCCACCGGATGGGCGGCCCGACCAAGGCTGCCGCGCGCCTCGATGCCTTTCTCCGCGTCTTGAACGCCGGACCAGGAGGGACCCACACCGACCACGCCCTCCTCGGCGACGAGCCGACCCTGGAGACGCCCTGGCTCTACGACTGGCTGCGCCGCCCGTGGAAGACGCAGGCGGCGGTGCGCCGCGCGCTCCGCCTCTACAGCCCGACCCCGACCGGCTATCCCGGCAACGACGACCTCGGGACGCTCTCGGCCTGGTACGTCTTCGGCGCCCTCGGCCTCTATCCGGCGCAGCCCGGG
>DASZUH010000230.1:0-3127 GCA_035547715.1 Solirubrobacterales bacterium | reverse complement strand
GTAGGGCGCCGCGCCGAGGTTGAAGCCGGGGACGAACTCGAGGTGGGTCGACCAGCTGCCGCGCCTCCCACCTTCCGGGCCGCTGTTGACGCAGTGGCCGGCGGTGAGGACGAGGCTGCGGCTGGGCGAGTCGATCGCGGTCGCCGAGCAGAAGCCTTCTTCGCCATCGCGGACGACGAAGAGTCGACCGTTCTAGGCGTAGGGCGGCGTTTCCGGCGTCGGCACCAGCGAGTAGCTGGCCGTGGCGACGAGCGGCCGGCGGCCGAGCCGGACCCGGGCGTGCCCCGCAGGCCCGACCGTCATCTCGAGTGGCCGCGCCGCCGCCATCCTGCGAGGCGTCCAAAACCGTTCGATCTGGCCCGCGGTGAGATGTTCCGGCGACGCCCGGATCGCCGCCCGCGCCGTCCCGGCCCAGACGAGGACGGCGAGAACCGCCGCCCCGGATACCGCCGCTCGGCGAAGCATCGCGGCAGGATAGTGAGTGCCGCTGGGTGGTTGGTTCCAGGGCCGGGCGTTGCGCTTGGGCTGTGCTTCGTGGCGGGGTGGCCGTCCGAGATGCGTCCCGGGCGTCTCGTGGCGGCCCTGGCAGGTTGCCCGCTTGCCACGAGACGCCCGGGACGTGAGGGTTCCGCGGGGGAGCGGGCGCAGGGACGGGGGGGAAGTGCGGGCTTCCGTGACGGTTCCGCGAGGAACGTCACAGGTCCACATCAGGCGAGGGACGTCCGTGCACTTGTGCCCCCTATAGGCGGTACAAGTGCACGAACGTCGTGGTGGTTGATGTGGAAGTGGGACGGGACCGTGACCTTCCATGGGTCTTCGTCACGGAATCCTCGCCTTCGTGGCGGATCATGCGGTCCTTTCCCACGGGACGCGCACGTCCGACCGGCACACGTCACGAACCCTCATCACTCCCCACAGACCCGGCCGTCCCGGCCACGGCCACAACCTGCCAGGGTCGTGGACGGGACGGCCGCGTCCCTTTCCGCTGCTCCTTATCACCGGCATTCCGGCATAAGGAACAGCCGGCCGGGCGGGCCGCCGCTCCCTCAGCGCGGCTCGCCCACCACCGTCGCCACGATCAGGTCCGCGTAGGACTCGGCGATCCGCTCCGCCGGGTCCGGGCCGCGGCGCCGGTACCAGTCGGGCAGCCCGTTGAGCGCGCCGAAGATGTAGTAGGTGGCGAAGTTCACGTCGAGGTCGGCACGCGCTTCGCCGGCCTCCTTCACCTCGCCGATCAGGTTCGCCAGGCGGTGCTCGTAGTCTTCGCGGATCCCCTCGACCACTTTGCGCCGTTCGCCGGTGAGGTGCTTCCACTCGTTGGCGTAGATCGTCACCCGCTCGATGTTCTGCAGGTACCAGTACGAGCAGGCGTAGGCGAAGCGGCGCAGGCGCTCGACCGGCGGCGCGTCGAGCGCGTCGGCCTCGTCGAGCATCGCCATGAAGTGGCCCGCCGAGTCCTCGAAGAGCCGCGCCAGCAGGTCTTCCTTGGAGTCGATGTAGTGGTAGAGGCTGCCCTTGAGGACGCCGACCTCGTCGGCGATGTCCTGGATCGAGGAGGAGGCGTAGCCCTTCTTGTGGAAGACCCGGACGGCCGCCTCGAGCACGTCCTGGCTGCGGTTGCGACGCTGTCGATTCTCCGTCGCCTGGCCCTTGATAGGCGTCATCGAGCTCTCTTTACCGTAAGTATCACCGAATGATCGAGCGGACTTTATATCGGTGGGGGCCTTCGGGTACACCCGAGGTCGCGACCGGCCGGATCTAAGGGGCCACGGTGCGGCCGCCGCAGACGTAGATCACCTGGCCGGTGACGTAGCCGGCGTCGGGCGAGGCGAGGAAGGCGACGAGGCCGGCGACGTCGTCGGGCGTGCCGATCCGCCCGGCCGGGATCCGCGCGACGAGCTTCGCCAGGACGTCGGGCGGCATCGCCCGGGTCATCGGCGTGTCGACGAGGCTCGGGGCGATCGCGTTGACGCGGACCCGCGGCGCCCAACGCTGCGCGAGCGCCCGGCCGAAGCCGACCAGACCCGCCTTCGAGGCGCTGTAGTTGGCCTGGCCGAAGTTGCCGAGCGAGGCGCGCGAGCTGAGGTTGACGACGGAGGCGCCCTCGCGATAGCGGGGCTCGAGCGCGAGCGTGAGGCGGATCGCGGCCGTGAGGTTGATGTCGATGACGGCGGCGAAGTCCGCCTCGGTCATCTTGGTCGCGCGGGCGTCGCGGGTGATGCCGGCGTTGTTGACGAGCACCGCGACGTCGTCGTCCGCCGCGGCGGCGACCGCCTCGACCCCGTCGGGCGAGGTGAGGTCGGCGACTACGGCACGGGCACCGGCCGCGGCGGCGACCTCCTCGACCGCGGGGTCGAGGTCGACGAGGACGAGCTCATGCCCCGCCTCGGCGAGCCGTTCGCCGATGCGCCCGCCGAGCCCGCCCGCGGCGCCGGTGACGATCGCGGTGCCGGCCGCGTCACTCACGCCGGTCCCCGGTCGCGCCGCGGCCGATCGCGCTCGACCGGTCCGTCGCGCCAGCGCCGAGCGCGCTCGACCGGTCCGTCACGCCGGCACTTTCCCCAGGTTCGCGCCGCCGACCGAGAGCAACTGCCCGGTGACCTGCTCGGCCGACCCCAGCATCGCCACCGTCGCCTCGACCGCCTCCGCGTCGTCCTCCCCGCCCGCGACGGCGTTCACGCGCCAGCCCGGTTTCGCGCCCTCGATGCCGAAGGTCCGCACCATCCCGAGCAGCCCCGTCGCCACCGCGGCGTCGAGCGGGTCGCCCTGGCCCATCAGGTCGCGTGCCGCGAGCACGACGACGACCGGCCGCCCCGCCCCGACCGCATCGCGGATCCGCGCGAAGGCGTCGGTCAGCACCGCGGTCACCGCGCCCGGATCGTCGCCGACCGCGGCCATCCGCAGCACCATCGGTCCGCCCCCGTGCGCCTCTCCCGCCATCACTGGCGAGACTACCGGGGCACGCGTAAGCTGCCAGGCGATGCAGGAGCCCCCCGAGATCCTCTGGCGCCCGACCGCCGCCGCGGTCGAGTCCTCCAACCTCACCACCTACATCGACCACCTGCGGGCCCGGGGCGTGGACGTCGCCGCCTACCCGGAGCTCTGGCGCTGGTCGGTCGAGGACCTC
>DASZUH010000229.1:0-12698 GCA_035547715.1 Solirubrobacterales bacterium | reverse complement strand
CGGGCTTCCGTCACCCTTCCGCCCGGTTCGTTACGGCTCCTCATGCCTTCGGTCACCTCCGCCGGGGGTCGGGACGAACCTGTCGCCTTTGGTAGCCCACAGGGCTACCCAAGGCGACAGGGTGACGGCCGGGCCCGAGGGAGACGGGACGGACCGTGACGTTCCATGCGTCCTCGTCACGGGACCCGCGCCTTCGTGACCGATCATGCGTCACTTCCCCACGACACGCGCACCTCCCCCGGCGCACGACCCGCACGTCCGCCGCCCCACGTCACGAACCCTCGCACCTCTCCCCACACCCGGCCTTCTCGGTGGCGGCCACAACCTGCCAGGGCCGCCACCGAGAAGGCCGGGCGCAACTCGGACGGCCGCCAACCCCGGGCCGGCCGCCATCCCCGGGCGCCAGCCTGCCCCGCCCCGGGCGCCAGCTTTCCCCGCCACCGTCCCACCACCCACCACCCGGTCCGAAACTCGCACCGTCCCGACAGTCCTTTCACAAGTTGGGATCGAGTCGTTAACAGGAACGGCGGCTCACGGGCGGGAGTCTTTCGCCGCCCTGTCCAGCGGACCTCATGGAGGCCACTTTGTCATCGCCGATCCGTAACACCGTCAAGGCCCTTCTCGTCGCCCTCATGGCGAGCGCACTGTTTGCCATCGCCTCCGCCGGGGCGGCGGAATCGAATGGTCCGGAAGCGGATCACCTCGTGGTGTCGCAGATTCCGGTGACCTCCAGTGCGCAGGGGGTGACGCTGGTCCGGTTCAACGGGGCGGGCACGTCGGACGGCCCGAACTGGGCGCTGCCGACGACGACCAGCGGGTCCAACAACAGGTTCACGCTGGGCGGCGAATCGAACGCGGTCGGCGCGCTGGCGCTCTCGGCCAACGGCAAGTACGTGACCCTCGCCGGGACCACCGCGGCGGTCGGCGGCAACGCGGAAGGGACCGACGCGCGCGTCGTCGCCCGGGTCGACGGGGCGGGCAACGTCGACACCAGCACCACGCTGGGCAAAACGTTCGGGGCGTCGAAAATCCGCGGCGCGGTCACCAGGGACGGCAACGAGTTCTGGGTGACCGGCAACGGCAACACGGAAGGCAGCACGCCGCTCGGCGGCATGGTGTACCAGCCGCTCGGCAGCACCGGCACGCCGACCGTCATCGTCTCCAAAGAAACGCTCGGCTCCTCCAACAAGGCGTTCAACAACTTCCGCGGCGTCCAGATCGCGGGCGGCAACCTCTACACCGGCAGCGAAAAGGGCACCGCCGGCGTGTACCAGGTCGCCGGGCTGCCGACCAAAGCGACGACGCCGACCGCGGTGACCACCTTCAGCGGCGAAATCGACCCGATCTCCGAGCTGCCGCTCGAACACGTGGCGGACAGCGGCACGGTCGACCTGATGTACGTCGCCAAAGAGGGCGAAGGCATCTACAAGTACTCGCTGAACGGCTCGAGCTGGACCGAACGCGGGCGGCTCGCCGGCGGCAGCTTCTCCGGCCTCACCGGCGAGGTCGACCCGGAAGGCCACTTCCGCCTCTACGCGATCTCCGGCTACAACGCCGGCAACTCGGTGGTGACGATCACCGACACCGCCGCCTACAACGCCGCCCCGGCGACGACGGGGACCAAACTCGTCTCCACCGCGCCGTCCGGCACGGCCTACCGCGGGCTCGCCTTCGCGCCGGAAGTCGAAGCGAGCCTGCCGGGGGCGCCGACCGCGGTCACCGCGACGGCCGGTGACGCGAAGGCGACCCTCTCCTGGAGCGCCCCCGGCGACACCGGCGGCTCCTCGGTCACCGCCTACCGGATCACGCCGTTCAAGAACGGCGCCGAACAGCCCGCGATCACGACGCCCTCGGCGTCGACCGAATACACGGTCGAAGGCCTCACCAACGGCAGCTCCTACACCTTCACCGTGGCGGCGATCAACGCGAGCGGGACGGGGCCGGCCTCGGCGCCCTCCGCGGCCGTGGTCCCCAGCGCCCCGGGCGCCCCGCTGCCGGTGATCTCGCTCTCCGACCAGTACCTGGAGGGCACCAACGGCGACCCGACCAACCCGACCGTCCAGGCGACGGTCGAACAGGCCGGCACCCCGCCCTCCGAACTGACGGTCGTGGCGACCGCGACCAGCAACTCCTCGGTCGCTACCGTCGCCGGCGTCACCGTGAGCGGCGGCGGCGCCACCCGGACGGTCTCGATCAGCCCGGCCGGCGGGGTCGGCTACGCCGACATCACGCTCCGCGTCACCGGCGCGGAAGGCAAGGCGGCGACCGTGACCCTGCACTACGCCGCCTCCGCCGCGAGCTCGACCCCGGCCACGACCCGCTACCACACCGGCGCGGCCGACGGCTCGACCGCGCTCGACGTCGGCGATGGCTACATGCTGATCGGCGACGACGAGAACAACATCCTGCGCCTCTACCAGGACTCCGTCTCCGGTCCGCCGGTGAAGGAATGGAACTTCAACAGCCAGATGGGCAACCCGGAAGAGATCGACATCGAGGCCTCGGCCCGGGTCGGCAACACCATCTACTGGACCGGCTCGATGGGCAACTCGAAGAAGGGCAACCTGAAGCCCTACCGCAGCACCCTTTTCACCACTCACATCAGCGGTGAAGGTGCCGACACCGAACTTACCTTCGGTGGTTACTACAAGGGCCTGCGCGCCGACCTGATCAATTGGGACCAGGAACACGGCAACCGCTTCGGCTTCGCCGCCGGGGCCGCGGAAGGCAACGTCCCGAAGCAGATCAACGGCTTCAACGTCGAGGGGATGGAGTTCGCCCCCGGCTCGACCGAAACCGCCTACGTCGGTTTCCGCGCCCCGCTCTCGCCGGCCAAAGCCGGCGGCGACGCCCTGCTCGTCCCGGTCACCAACCTCGGCGCCCTGGCGACGAGCGGCCAGAACACCACCCTCCACGCCACCTTCGGCGAACCGATCCTGATGAATCTCGAAGGGCTCAGCATCCGCGAGATCCGCAAGAACGCGGACGGCGAATACCTGATCCTCGCCGGGTCGTGGGCCGCCACCGGCCCGCAGGCGCTCTACACCTGGGACGGCGTCCCCGCCGACCCGCCGGTGAAGACGCTGACCAACCTGCCGAACGCCACCGGCGGCGGCGAAGACGCGGGCGCCTGGGAGGGAATCGGCGCGCTGCCGAACCCGCTCGCCTCCGGCGAGGAAGTCCTGCTGGTGATGGACGACGGCGCCACCGACCTCTACGGCGACGGACAGGAAGCCAAGGAACTGATCCCCGAGTTCCAGAAGTCGCCGAGCAACCCCTTCACGCTCGAGCTGCCGCCCACCGACGTCGCGCCGGAAGTGACCGCTCCCCCGACGATCACCGGCAACGCCCACATCGGCGGCACCCTCACCTGCTCGACCGGCGAATGGAGCGGCACGCCGGATCCGACCTTCGCCTACGAATGGCAGCGCGACGGTGACCGGATCGCGGGCGCCGAAGGCTCCACCTACACGGCGACGGCCGGCGACGCCGGCCACCAGGTCCGCTGCGTCGTCACCGCGACCAACCCGGTCGGCTCCGCCGCGGCCACCTCGGCGGCGGTGACGGTCCAGGCCGCCACCTGCACCGGCGGCCCGATCGCCGGCTCGGGCTCCTCGCTCCAGGCCGGCGCGCAGCAGGATCTCTGGAGCCCCGGCTTCAAGGCGATCTGCGGCTCGGCCGACGAAGTGACCTACGAAGCGACGAGCTCGGGCGCGGGCCTCGCGGCGTGGGGCTTCGGCGGCGGCCCCTTCGATGCCTCGAAGGCCTTCGTCGCCTCCGACGACGGTCCGAACCCGACCCAGATCGCCGACGCGAAGGCGAAATCGGGCTCGGGCATCCTGACCATCCCGGTCGCCCAGACCGCGATCGCGATCGTCGTCAACCCGCCCGCGGGCTGCACCGTCTCCGAACTCACCAACAAGCAGCTCGAGGGCGTGATGCAGGGCCGGATCAAGGTCTGGAGCAAGATCGAGACCGCCGCGGGGGCCGGCTGCGTCAACGCCCCGATCACCCGGGTGGTCCGCAAGGAAGGGTCCGGCACCACCTACCAGCTGAAGAACTACCTCTTCCACATCAACGAAGCGACGCTGCCCTGCACGGTCGGCTCCGACCAGACCTGGAAGTCGCTGGAGGAAATCGGGACCGGCGCCGACGAAGCGCCGAACACCCAGTGGCCGGAAAACTCGACCGCGACCGGCTGCCTCGGCCAGGTCGGTGCGCTGGTCCGGGCCGAAGGCGGCACGGGAGTGGTCCGCAAGGTGAACACGACCGACGGCTCGATCGGCTACGCCGCCCTGCCCGACGTCGAAGCGCACAAGAACCACGGCGAAAACCCCGAAGGTGACACCGACTGGGTGAAGCTCCAGGACAACGGCGTCTCCACCAAGCTCTCGGTGGCCAAATTCGCCGCCCCGCTCGAAGCGGCGGCCGACGCCGCCAACTGCCTCGAAACGCAGTACCTGGTGCCGACCCTGGCCCAGGTCGGCAAGAAAGAACCGGCCGGCGCCGACTGGTCGCGGATCTTCGGCGCCAACACCAACGCGGCGGCGATCAGCCCCGGGGCCTACCCCCTCTGCGCCCTGACCTACGTCGAGGCGCTGACCGAATACTCCCAGGCCGGCTTCGACCAGGCCACCGAGCAGACGGTGAAGGACTACCTGTCCAACTACGTCCTCGCCGACGCGGGCCAGGAAGCGCTCGAACTCGGCGGCAAGTTCTACGCGCCGCTGCCGAGCCGGCCCGCCTCCCCGGTCTACGACATCCTCGGCGCGGCCCGCTTCGCCGCCGGCCGCATCGGCTACTGAGCCGAGTCACACCACGGCGAGGGTGAGGGCCGCGCGCCCTCACCCTCGCCCACTCTCAAATTCCTTCGGGGTGACCCCGTTGCGGAACGGGCTCCCGGCCGAAAGGCTCCGGCCATCGGATGCTTGATCCCACCCCCGCACCCACCGGACATCGATGAACCGCCTGCGCGGCCGGCTCACCTACTCGAACGTACTCGCGACGGTCGCCTTGGCCTTCGCCCTCGCCGGCGGTACCGCCTTCGCGGCCACGCAACTGCAGAAAGAAAGCGTCGGGACCAACGCGCTGAAGAAGGAAGCGGTGACGCCGAGCAAACTCAGCAGGAAGGCGAGGTCGGGAATGATCGGGCCGGCCGGGCCCGCGGGCCCCAAGGGCGATCCGGGAGCCAGAGGGGAAAGGGGCGAAGCGGGAGCGCCCGCAACCACCCTGACCGCCCACATCTCGGCGGTCGGCAAGCTCCTCGGCGGAAACGGGGTGACCGGGATCCCGCCCAGCGAAAAAGCCTACGCGGTCGACTTCGACCGGGACGTCGGCGATTGCAACTTCCAGGTGACGCTGGACCGGACCTCCGGCACCGCCTCCGTGGTCGTCGGTCCGCTGGAAGGAGATCCCGACGGAGTGGTCGTCGAACCCCTCGACAGCAACGGGAACCACGTCCTGCGACCGTTCTACCTCGCGGTCTTCTGTTAGCTCACCGCGGCAGGGGACCGTTGCAGCGCACCGGCGGCAAGCTCCGGACCCGTGCCCCGGCGCCCTGTGAGGCGCCGGGGATCTGCCTGCCCCCGGCGCCCGGCGGGACCTATTTCCCGCCGACGATGTCTTCGACCACGTAGGCCGCGACGTTCTTGATTTCTTCTTCGCTCAGGACGCCTTTGAACGCCGGCATCCCGCCGCCGCCGTCGGTCACCTGCTTTTCGGCACCGGCCTGGGTTTTGGCGAGCGGCATCGTCCTCAGGTCAGGACCGCCGTTGCCGCCGTGACCGGTGGCGCCGTGACAGACGGAGCATTCTTCGGCAAAGACTTCCTTGCCGGCCGCCGCGTTCGGCGCACCGCCCGCGGCGGCTTCTCCGCCGCCTTCGACTTCGGTTTCTTCGTTGCCTTTGCCTTCTTCGGCTTCGCCGGTTTCGGCACCGCCTTCTTTTTCTTCAGCCGATTCCTCGCCGGCGTGCTCGGTGCCTTCTTCTTCGGATTCGAGGCCCTTCGGTTCGGCCATCGTCCCCTTCAGCGAGAAGACCCAGAAGTTTTCGCCGTGCGAGGTCGCGGCCAGCGAGTTACCGCCCGCGTAGAAGGCGATCTTCTCTTCGCCGTCTTCTTCGAACGGGGTCACCGTCGTGTTGGCGCCGGCGCCGGTCTGCCAATGCCAGAGTTCCTTGCCGGTTTCCGAGTCGTAGGCGACCAGGTTGCCGTCGTTCTTGCCGACGAACAGCAGGCCGCCGGCGGTCGTCACCGTGCCGGAGTAGCAGGATTCGCCTTTCAGTTCGTTCTGCCAGGCGATTTTGCCGGTGCTCATGTCGTAGGCGGTGATGAAGCCCGTCGTGTCGAAGCCGGTGGCCACGATCGTGTCCGAGCCGATGTACGTTTCGCCTTCTTTGTACTTCTGCGGTTCGGGCGGGACGACGAGGCCCAGCGCGCCGGACTGCGAGCAGACGAAGTACATGTCCTTTTCCGGGTCGTAGGAGGACGGCGGCCAGTTGTCACCGCCGACGGCGGAGTTCGCCCCCAGGTTGATCGTGGTCGGATCCGAGGACTGCGGGGTGAATACTTTGCCGCCGATGATCTTCGGTTTCGGCTTGCTCGAGGCGACCGCTTCTTCGGCCTTTTCGACCGCTTCGGGCGTCGCTTCGATCGGGCTGAACGGTTCCATCGTCGGCTCCGGCTGGGTCGGCCAGGTCTTCTGTGCCGGGTCCTGCGGCACCTTCACCTCGGGGATCGGGTACACCGGTTTGCAGTTGCTCTGGTTGACCACGTAGGCCCAACCGGTCTTCTCCGGCTCGCCCACCGCTTCGACTTCTTCGCCGTTCATTTCGCCCTTCATCAGGACGGTCGGCGAAGGCGCGTCGAAGTCCCAGAGGTCGTGGTGCACCTCCTGGAAGTGGCAGTGGTACTTGCCGGTTTCGGCGTTCAGGCCGACGATCGAGGCGGTGAACAGGTTTTCACCCGGTCGTTCGTCGCCCACCCACGGCGAGGCGTTCGAGGTCGAGAAGAACAGCATCCCGGTCTTCGGGTTGACCGTCGGCGTGTTCCAGATCGAGGCACCGCCGTGCGCGTAGGCGTCGGTTCCCTTCGGCCACGTGTCGCCGCCGAGTTCCTTCGGCGACGGGGTGGTCCAGAAGCGCCAGTCCATCTTGCCGGTCTTGGCGTCGAGCGCGGTCAGTCGCCCGCGGACGCCATACTCGCCGCCCGAGCCGCCGACGTAGACGCGGCCGTTGTAGTAGAGCGGCGCCGAGGTGATCGAGAAGCCGGAGCCCGGTTTGACCACTTCGGTGTTCCATTTGACCTTGCCCGTCTTCTGGTCGAGCGCGACCTGGTCGCCGTTCAGCTGCGAGACGAAGACCATGCCGTCGCCGATCGCGACGCCGCGCGAGTCCCAGCCGCAGCAGATGACTTCGCCGAGCGGGTCCGGCGGCAACTTCGGTTCGTAGGTCCAGAGGATCTTGCCCGTGGACGCGTCGAGGGCGAAGACGTCGTCGGCACCGTCGGAGATGTAGATGGTCCCCTTGTACTCGAGCGCCTGGCCCTCGGCGGAGAACTTCGCGGCGGTGGCGTTCTGACCGATCTTGGTCATCCATTCGCCTTTGAGTTCCTTGACGTTTTCGGTGTTGATTTCGTCCAGGGTGGAGAAGCGGTCGTTGGTGGTGCCGCCGCCGTTGGTGATCCAGTCCGCCCCGGCGGGTTCGAAGAGTTCTTCCGACGTGAATTCGGGGGCCGTCGCGATGCCGCCTTCCGCGGTTTCGGCGGATTCGCCGGCGGTCGAGCTGGTGGTCGTGGTCCCGCCGCTACCGCCGCACGCGGCGAGCACGATCGCCGCGGCCAGAACCATCAACATCACCGCGAACCAGGACCGCCGACCGCGCGCCCTCCTGCCGAGCCAACCCGCACCCTTCTCCATACCGCCACCCTTTCCACTACGCAGCCTGGCCGTCAAAACCGGCCAGTTCATCAATACAACTCCAGGAAACGGGACGCTAGCACAGCGCGCAGGCGCAAAACGAACCTACTTCGGCCGCCTTACAGTAAGGTGAATCGAGGCCCTGATACTGAACGAAACCACACAGTAAGTTGAACGAAGTTCGCCATCCTGAACGGGGCGAAGGTCAGGGACCGGCCTCGTTCCTGAAGGTGATGATGTGGGCCTCGCGGTCGCCGACGTTGACATGACGGTGGCGGCGACTCCCCTCGAACCAGACCGAGTCGCCTTCGCGGAGGACGACCGTGGTGTCCTCGGCGAACTCGATCTTCAGTTCCCCGGCGAGGACGAGGACGAACCGCGGCCCCGGCTGCGGCGCCACTTCGGAGAGCTCGGCGCCCACGCCGAAGCGCTGGAACCCGGTGGTGGTCTGGCCGTGGTGCCATGACGCCAGCAGTTCCGTCCTCACCAGCCGGTCGGGGGAATCGATCGTCTGGCGATCGTCGCGGCGCAGCACCACCGGCCGGCCCAGGTCGCGTTCGGGGACGAGGTCGGTCAGGCCGACGTTGTAGAAGTCGGCCAGCGTCACCAGGCGCCCGACGGTCATTTCGTTCTGCCCGGTCTCGACCATCGAGAGGAAGGAAGAGGAGAGGCCGGTCTGCGCGCCGAGCTGCTTCAGGGAAAGGTTGCGGCTCAGGCGCAGCGCTTTCAGCCTGCGACCCAGCATCGGCTGCGGCCGGGGCGAGGCCCCGTCGGGTCCCTGGTCCGCCGCCGGCCCGGTGGCGTCGCTGAGTTCTTCGGTGGTCTTGATCATCGCGCTGCGGTGGCGTCCGCGCCGGGCCGCCGGGGATCGCGACGGCACGCTCACAGAGGGAATGTCCGGCGATCTGGAGTTCTTTCATCGCCGTTCATCGCCGCCCGCGAGGGCCCGGTCGATGCCTCCTCTCCGTAGCCGGCCACCGTCCGATTGCGGTAGGTTCCTGACGCCGTGCCTGCCCGGGCGCCATACGGTCACGGACGTGTTCCGCGCGCGCGACCTCGACTCCTCTCCGCCCCGACGCCTCCGGGTGAGCCGATTGCGTAACGGCTCCTACATCACCGACGGCCGCCGCCTGTTCCGCTGCATCCTCGGCGAGCGCGGCCCGATGCTGATGCTGGAGGACTGCCGGACGCTCGAGCTGATCCTCTGCAGCTTCGCCGACCTGGCCGACTCGCAGATGCGCATCGTCAGGGCAGCGGCGTGAGCGCCTCTCCCTCCGCGGCGTCCGCGTCGACCGGCGCGGTCGAGCTCGAGCCGGGCGAGCTCCGGGCCGTCTGCGATCCGGCCGAGCTGCCCTTCAAGGACACCGGCGAAGTCGAGCCGCCGGCGGAGCCGACCGGCCAGCCGCGCGCCCTGGAGGCGCTCGAGTTCGGCCTCGCGATGACCTCCCCCGGCTACAACATCTTCGTCACCGGGCCGAGCGGCACCGGCCGCCACGACACCCTGGAGGACATCCTGCGGCAGGCGGCCCGGGAACGCGAGGCGCCCGGCGACCTGATCTACCTGTTCGACTTCCTCGCCCCCGAGCGACCGAACGCCGTCCTCCTGCCGCCGGGGCGGGGCGAGGAGCTGCGCCGCGAGATGGCGAGCTTCGTCGACGAAGCGCGCAGCCGGATCACCGACGCCTTCGAGAGCGAGAGCTACCAGGAGCGCCGCCGCAGCCTCGCCCAGGAACTCGACCACCGTGGCGAGGAGGCGCTGGCGCCGGTCCGCGCCTTCGCCGCCGAGCGCAGCCTCGCGGTCGAGCTGACCCCGGCCGGGATCGCGATCATCCCGATGACGCACGGGCACCCGATCGAGCCCAAACAGTTCCAGCACCTGACCGAGCGCGAACGCGACGAGATCGGCACCCACACCGAGGAGGTCCAGGAGCGGCTGCCGGCGCTGATCGGCAAGCTGGCCGAGATCCAGCGACAGGGGCAGCGGCTGGTCCGCGAGCTGGATCGCGACGTCTCGGAGTTCGCCATCGGGCACCTGGTCGAGGAACTGGCGACGCGATTCTCGGAGTCCGCCGAGCTGGTCGAATGGTTCGACCGACTGACCGACGACGTGGTCGCGAACGTCCCCCGCTTCCGCGGCGAAGCGGAAGGCACGCTGCCCGAGCCGATGGCTGCCTCGGTCCGCCACACCGAAGAGCAGTTCTTCGGCCGCTACGAGCCCAACGTGCTCGTCAGCCACGACGGTGACGGCGGCGCGCCGGTCGTCTTCGAGACCAATCCGACCCACTACAACCTCTTCGGCAGGCTCGACTACGAGGCCACCTTCGGCGCCGTCAGCACCGACCACCGGCGCATCCGGGCGGGCGCGGTCCACCGTGCCAACGGCGGCTACCTGATCCTCGACGCGGCCCAGGTCCTGGTCCAGCCGCTGGCCTGGGAAAAGCTGAAGCAGACCCTGAAGGCCGGTCAGGTGACGATCGAAAACCTCGGCGCCCAGCTCACCCTCTTCCCCACCGCGACGCTCGAACCGGAGCCCGTCGACCTCGACCTGAAGGTGGTCCTGGTCGGCTCGACCCAACTCCACGCGGCGCTGCACGAGCTCGACGAGGACCTGCCGAAGCTCTTCAAGGTCCGCGCCGACTTCGACGTCGAGATGCCGCGGACCGAGGACCACGCGCTGCGCTACGCGGGGCTCGTGGCGCGGCAGGCCCGTGACGAAGGGCTCCCCGACTTCGACGCCGGCGCCGTCGCCCGGCTGGTCGAGCACGGCTCGCGGCTGCGCGAAGACCAGGGCCGCCTCTCGGTCCAGTTCGCCGCGCTGCACGACGTCGTCGCCGAAGCCGCGCACTGGGCGTCACGGCGCCAGGACGGGACGGTGGGCGCCGGCGACGTCGACCGCGCGATCGAGGCACGCATCCGCCGCTCCGACCTGCCTGAGGAGAAGCTGCGGGCGGCGGTCGCCGAGGGGACGGTCCTGATCGACCTCGACGGCGAGCAGGTCGGCCAGGTCAACGGCCTCTCGGTCGCCAATCTCGGCGACCTCATGGTCGGCCGCCCGACGCGCATCACCGCCACCGTCGGGGTCGGTTCCGGCGAGCTGGTCAACATCGACCGCGAGATCGAACTGAGCGGGCCGATCCACGACAAGGGCTTCCTGATCCTGGCGGGGTTCCTGCGCGAGCGCTACGGGGCCTCGCGGCCCCTGTCCCTGACCGCCAGCCTGGTCTTCGAGCAGTCCTACGGCATGGTCGAGGGCGACTCCGCCTCCGCCGCCGAGCTCTTCGCGCTGCTCTCGGGCCTCGCCGAGACGCCGATCCGCCAGGGCGTCGCGGTGACCGGGTCGGTGAACCAACACGGCCGCATCCAGGCGATCGGCGGCGTCAACGAGAAGATCGAGGGCTTCTACGACGTCTGCGAGGAAGCGGGGCTGACCGGCGGCCAGGGCGTCCTGATCCCGGCCGCGAACCGCCGCAACCTGATGCTGCGGCGCGACGTGATCGAGGCCGTCGGCGCCGGCCGCTTCCACGTCTGGACGGCAGCGACCGTCGACGCGGCGATCGAACTGCTGACCGGCGTCCCCGCCGGCCGGCCCGCGACCGGGGGCCGGCACGACCGCGGCAGCCTGCACGCGCGGGTCGAAGAGCGGCTCGACGCCTTCGCCGCGGTGAGCCGGCACTTCCACGTCTCGGGGTCGGGCGACGGCAGGGCGAAAGGCTGATTGGCTGGCGGGTTCGGCGGCGAGGGCGAGGGCGGCGCGTGCGTCGGGAGGCGCGATCGATCCGTCGGCGGGCATCCGCGTCAGGCCTGACCCGGTCGCTGCTCCTCGGTGAAGAGGTTGCCCTGGGCCGCGGCCGAACCGGACCTGCCGCCGCCCGGCCCGCGGAGGACGTAGGCGACGGCCACGGCGACCACGGCGCCGGTGAGCGGCCCGGCCACGTACACCCAGTAGTCGCTGAACCTGCCGCCGACCAGGTCGGGCCCGAAGGTGCGGGCGGGGTTCATCGAGGCGCCCGAGATCGGGCTGCCCCAGAGTCCGGCGAGCGCGATGTAGGCGCCGACGCCGATGGCGCTGAAGATGCCGATGTTCTGGGCGCCCGAGGCGGTGCCGAGGATGACGCTGACGAGACCCAGCGTCAGCAGCGACTCCATCAGGTACCCGCGCCCCGCCGAGTAGCCGGCGGCGACGTAGGTGGAGCCGAAGGTGGCCGACACGTCGACCGCCCACCGCAGGACGAGCGCCGCCAGGGTCGCGCCGACGAGCTGGACCGCCACGTAGCCGGGCACGCGGCGCCAGGGAAAGTCGCCGCGCAGCCAGAAGGCGATCGTGACGGCGGGGTTCAGATGCGCCCCGGACACCTTGCCCATGAACATGATGATCGCCAGCACCATCAGCCCCGGGGCGACGACCGCGGCGGTACGGCTGATCGTGCCGGGGAACGCCTCCCCCATCATCCCGCCGCCCGCGGCGACGACGACCAGCAGGAACGTCCCGTAGAGCTCGGAGAAGAGCCGCCGCCACTCCTGGTCGGGGTCGTGGAAGTCACGGATCGGCCCGGTGATGTCGCGATCGATCCAGGCGAGGATCCCGACCTCGGCGTCACGAACTCGCCGGGCCGTGCTCTCTGGGCTCACGGGGCCGAAGGTATTCGACGTGGGGGGTGGCGTCAACGGCGGGCGGGTGGGGGATGTCGGGTGCAGGGAAAGCCGGCGCCCGGGTGTGGTTCGGGGGCGTGGCGGCCGTCCGAGAGGCGTCCCGGGCGTCTCGTGGCGGCCCTGGCAGGTTGTGGCC
>DASZUH010000228.1:0-3352 GCA_035547715.1 Solirubrobacterales bacterium | reverse complement strand
GCGACGCGCGCACGTCCACCCGCCGCTCGTCACGAACCCTCGCACCTCTCCCCACGGACCGGCCGTCCCGGCCACGGCCACAACCTGCCAGGGCCGTGGACGGGACGGCCGGGCGCAACTCGGACGGCCGCCTCCCCCCGGCGCCGGCTTGCAGCGCCCCGAAACCCCGCCAGAGCGGGACTTTCACCTGCCCCCGGACGTCGTATGCCAAATTGGCGCTCGTGACGGACGCAGCGAAAGAGCACGCGCGGCTTCCCTGGATCGAGATCGCGCTGACCGTCGCCGGGATCGTGCTGATGGTCGGCCTCGTGCTGCTCGTCCCTGCCCTGCGCCACGCCGCGATCGCCGCCGTCCACGGGGAAACCTCGGAAGTCCGGCACCAGATCAAGTCCTTGGGAGTCGGCGGGCCGCTGATCATCGTCGGCCTCGGCGTGCTCCACTCGGTGGTCCCCTACCCGGCCGAGATCGTCAACGCCGCGTCGGGCTTCGCCTACGGCTTCTGGGTCGGCCTCGGGATCGTCGTGCTGGGGTGGATGGTCTCCGCCGTCATCTGTTACTGGGTGGGTACCGGCGTCGCCCGGCCGCTGCTCGACCGCTTCTTCGGCGCCTCCCGCTTCGCCCGGTTCGAACGCATGGTCGACCGCGGCGGCATCACCCTGCTGATCGCCCTGCGCCTGCTGCCGATCGTCCCCTTCAGCCTGATCTCCTACGCCGCCGGCGCCGCCCGCGTCCCCTTCCATCGGTACTGCTGGACGACCGCGGTCGGCTTCCTGCCGATCACCGCGCTGGCCGTCTACCTCGGCACGCGGCTGGAAGGGATCAGCGCCTCGGACCCCGCGGTGATCGGCGCCCTGCTCGGCGCGGTCGTCCTGATCCTCCTCGCCAACTGGATCATCCGCCGCTCCGGCGCCCGCGACGAGGCTACCGGCGACGAATCAGCTTGACCCGGAAGCGGTAGGTCGAAGGGCTGACCGAGGTGTTGCCGAGCGCGTCTTTGGCCCGCACCTTCAGCACGTGGCTGCCGGGCTTCACCAAGGCGGTCATCGCCTCGCCGCAGATACGCAACGGTTCGCGGTCGACCTGGCAGTAGTAGGTCACCGGCGACTGGTCGGAGGTCAGCCGGAAGTGGGCGACGTACCTGGCCTTGCGGACCTTCACCAGCTTTTTCGGGTGGCCGACGATCCGGGCGCGCGGCGCCTTGGTGTCGACGGTGAAGTAGTAGGTGGAGCTGGCGCCGCTGCGACCTTCGGCGTTCGTGCCGACGACGGCGAAGCCGTGCATGCCGTCGCCGAGCGCCGCGGGCGCGACGTAGGGCGAGGTGCACGGCTGCGGCGCGGCGCCGTCGATCTGGCAGGTGAAGCTCGCGGGCTGCGAGGCGCTGAATTCGAAGGTCGGCCGCGGTTCGTTGCCGACCGAGGAAGGGCCCTTGGTCACCGAGACGACCGGCGCGGCGGCGGGGGTCGGCGTGGGCGGGTTCGGCGTCGGGGTGACCGGCGCTTCCGGTTCGGTTTCGACGCCGGTGCCGGAGCCTTCCTTGCTCGGCCCTTCTCCTTCTTCTTCCGGTTCTTCTTCTTCGCCCGGTTCGGTCGGTTCGCTCGGCGGGTCTTCGACCGGGCTGCCGCCGAGTGCGGTCATCGCGTTCGCCGCGTTCAGCAACCCCGCGCCGACCGCGTACGGCGATTTCACCCGGACGAAGGCGGTGGCCGATTTCTGCATCGCTTCGCGGATGGATCTCGGACCGGCGAGCGCGTCGGTCTCCTTCATCAGGGCCGCGACCGCGGCGGCGTGCGGAGCCGCCTCCGAGGTGCCGCAGAAGTGATACGCGCCGCCGACGAGCTGCGCGAAGAAGGTCGTCGAGGCGCAGTCGGTCGCGGTGATGTCCGGCTTCGAGACGACTTCTGGGATGGGCAGCGCCGCCGCCGGCGTGGTGCCGTCGACCGGGCCGAAATAGTCCGTGAAGGGGCCGCGCGAGGAGTAGTACTCCGGTTCCTTGGGCGAGGTCTTCGATTCGCTGTAGCGGATCGCGCCGACCGTGATCGCCGCGGTCGAGCCCGCGTGCCCGAAGATCGTCGGGCCGACGACGATCCCTTTCGATGGCACCGATTCGTTGAACTCGGTCGCTTCGACCCCGGCGCCGTCCTCGAAGATCCCGACCTTCACCCGCGGCTCGGCGGCGGCGTTCGCCGCCCCGTTGCAGGTGCCGACGCAACGGTCGACGACCAGCTTCACCGTCACCGCCTGGGTCGATTTGTTTTCCCAACCGAGCACTTCGACCGGGGCCGGGAACCTTTTCGTCCCTTCGCCGCCTTCGGTGATGTTGTTGATCGGACGCACCCCGGCGCGCGGGTACAGCACTTCGTTTTCCGCGCTGTTCAGCAGGTAGGCGTCGAGGTCGCTTTCGACCCCGTACCAGGGTTCCGCCCACTGCAGGTCGAGGATCAGGTTCGATTCCGGCGCGACCTTGATCGCGAAGCTCGAGTCTTCCCCGCTCGGGGCGAAGTTCAGGCAGCTCGAGGCGCCGCCGCGGACCCGCGAGAAGAGCACCGACGGGCAGAACGCATCGTCGAATTCGGCCCGTTCCCAGGAGCTGATTTCGCGACCGGTTTCCTTTTCCAGGAGGTTGTTGTTCCCCGCCGCGGTGAGGTAGGTGACGCCCGCTTCCTTGACCCGGCGGATCGCCGCCGCGACCGGGCCTTCCTGGAAGAACGGCTCGCCGTAATAGGCGACGTCGTCGACGATCACGTTGGCGCCGGCGCCGCCGTCGGCGACCGGCTTGGCCAGCAGTTCGATGTTGTGGGCGAATTCGAGTTCCGAGTCGTAGGCGGTGGCGAAGGCGAGCTGGGCGTGCGGCGCGATGTCGTGGATGACCTGGAGCATCGCCCGTCCCTCGTCGGTGAATTCTTCGCCCTGCCCGGTCGGTTCGGCGAGCACGCGGACCGCCACCTTCTGGCCGCTGCAGCCGCTGTTCGGTCCCGGCAGGTCGTTGCTGATTTCGTCGTCTTCGGCATTCGCCGCGAGCGCTTTGCCTTCCGCCGACTCGGTCGCCGCGTCGAAGGAGTCGGAGAGGACGCCGACCGTCACGCCTTTGCCACGCGCGCCGAAGGCGCCGCGGGCGGCCAGCACGTTCAGCTGCCCGACTCCCTGGCTTTCGACCGAGCCCCCTTCGCAGAGCGTGTTCGGGCCCCCGGCCGCGGTCGTGGCGCCACCTTCGGTCGCGTAGATCATCGGCCGCCGGGACGGCTCGATCACGCCGATCCCGGGGACTTCGGCGAGCGCCGGGAGGTCTTCCGGTTCGACCGAGAGCGCGACCGTCTGGTACTCGCGGCTGGCGACGAGGACCTTCGCCCCCGCC
>DASZUH010000227.1:0-9110 GCA_035547715.1 Solirubrobacterales bacterium | reverse complement strand
GGCGGCCCTGGCAGGTTGTAGCCGCCACGAGACGCCCGGGACGTGGGGGTTCCGCGGGGAGGCGGGCACGGGGACGGGAGGAGGTGCGGGCTTCCGTGACGGTTCGGCGAGGAACGTCACGGGTTCACATCGGGCGGAGGGACGTCCGTGCACTTGTCCCCGCCATGAGGGGGACAAGTGCACGACTGGTCACCTGTCCACCCCAGAGGGGGGACAGGTGACCAGTCGTCGTGGGGGTGATGTGGAGGCGGGACAGGACCGTGACGTTCCATGGGTCTTCGTCACGGAACCTGCGCCGAAGCCCGGCCGCCGACGGCGTGGTTCCCGGGGACGGGAAGAAGTACGGGCTTCCGTCACGGTTCCGCCCGGTTCGTCACGGGTCCTCATGGGTTCGGTCACCTCCGCCGCGTGCGGGACGCAACCCGTTGCCTTTAGTCGCCCTCTGGGCGACTAAAGGCAACAGGTTGACGGCCGGGGCCAGGGAGTCGGGAGGGACCGTGACGTTCCCTGCGTCTTCGTCACGGGACCTGCGCCTTCGTCACCGATCACGCGCTCCTTCCCCACGGGACGCGCACGTTCCCCCGGCGCACGTCACGAACCCTCGCACCTCTCCCCACGGACCCGGCCTTCTCGGTGGCGGCCACAACCTGCCGGGGCCGCCACCGAGAAGGCCGGGCGCATCTCGGACGGCCGCCAACCCCGGGCTGGCCGCCGGCCCCGGGCGACAGCTTGCCGCCGCCCCATCCCTCCGACCGACCGCGGCCATCCCGGCCTCGATCAGATCAGCTCGCTCGCTTCCAGCGCCTCGTCCTCGAGGCTCTGGCGCTCGAGGCCTTCCTGGCCGACCTTGGCGCCGTCGTAGGCGGCGAGCTGGGGGAAGGCCATCGCGATCAGGCCGACCGAGGCGAGGCAGATGAGGCCGCCGGAGACGACCGAGAACTCGGGCGTGACGATCGCCGCGACCGTGCCCGACTCGATGTCGCCGAGGCGGGGGCCGCCGGCGACGACGAGGCTGAAGACCGAGGAGATGCGGCCGCGCATCGCGTCCGGCGTGAGCACCTGCATCATCGTCGAGCGGCAGACGGCGCTGACCGAGTCGGCGGCGCCAGCGAGGGCGAAGAGGACGGCGGCGGGCCAGATGTTGCGCACCAGGCCGGCGAGGGCGATGAAGATCGCCCAGAAGGCGACCGCGACCAAGGCGATGCGGCCCAACCTGCGCGCGTGGGACATCCAGCCGGTGGTCAGCGCGGCGACGGTCGAGCCCGCGGCGACGGCGGCGTAGAGCAGCCCCGTCCCGGCCGCGCCCGAGTGGTACACGGTCAGCGAGAGGACCGGGAAGAGGGCGCGCGGCATGCCGAAGGTCATCGCCGAGAGGTCCATGACGAAGCCCGCCGTCACCGCGGGCAGCTTCTTCAGGTAGGCGAGGCCGGACCTGATCGAGCGCAGCACCGGCTCGTGGCCGCCCGCGGCGACGGCCGGCGGCTGTGCCGACATCATCGCCGCGGCGCCCGCCATGCCGAGGCAGCTGACCGCGTCGATCGTGTAGGGCGTGGTCAGGCCGAAGGCCGCGATCAGGACGCCGCCGAGGCCCGGGCCCGCGACCGAGGTCAGCTGGTAGAGCCCGTAGGTGAGCGAGATCGCCGCCGGCAGGCGCTCTTTGGAGACGGTGTTGGGGACGGTCGCCTGGCGGACCACGCGCTCGATCGCCGAGGCGCCCGCCATCGCCGCGGCGAGGAGGAAGAGGATCCAGACCGGCGGCGGGCCGAGCGCCGCGGCGATCGCCAGGGCGGCGGCGATCGCGACCAGGGCGAGCTGGCAGAGCAGCAGCATCCCGCGGCGGTCGAAGCGGTCGGCGAGGGCGCCACCGAAGAGCGAGGCGACGATCAGCGGGCCGAGCTCGGCGGCGCCGATCAGGCCGACGAGGAAGGCCGAGCCGGTGATCACGAACACCTGGTAGGGGAGCGCGACCAGCGTCGCCTGGGTACCGAGGCCGGTGATCAGCGACCCCGCCGTGAGCAGGCGGAAGTCCCTCGACTCGCGTAGAGGCTGGACGTCGACCGCTATACGGGATAGCCACTTCAAGCCGTGCGAACGTAGCGGAGTCCTAAGATCGGCCTCGTGAAGGCGATCGTCCAGCACGAGTTCGGCGGGCCCGAGGTGCTGCGTCTGGAGGAGGTCCGGGCGCCCGAGCCGATCCCGACCGAGGTCCAGGTGCGGGTGCGCGCCGCCGGCGTCAACCCGGTCGATTTCAAGTCGCGGGAAGGCAAGGGGGCGTCATCGAGCATGGGCGGCTTCCCGCTCACCGTCGGCTGGGACGTCGGCGGCGAGGTCACCGAGGTCGGCCGCGGCGTGACCCGCTTCGCGGTCGGCGACGAGGTCTTCGGCATGCCCTGGTTCCCGCGCGAAGCGGGTGCCTACGCGGAGTTCGTCACCGCTCCCTCGCGCCACTTCGAGCGCAAGCCGCACGCGCTGTCGATCGAGGAGGCGGGGGCGCTGCCGCTGGCCGGGCTGACCGCCTGGCAGATCATCGTCGACACGATCCGCGTGCAGGAGGGCGACGACGTGCTGATCCACGGCGGCGCGGGCGGGGTCGGCCACCTCGCCGTGCAGATCGCCGCGGCCCGGGGCGCCAACGTCTTCGCCACCGCGCGGCGCGAGCAGGCCGACTTCCTCGCCGGGCTGGGGGCGGCGAGGACGCTCGACTACCGCGACGACGACTTCGACGCGCAGCTGGCCGAACTCGACTCGGTGATCGACTTCACCGGCCGCTACGGCGAGCGCTCGCTGGCGACGCTGCGCCCGGGCGGGACGCTGGTCTCGGTGCCGAGCGGGGTCGGGCCGGACCTGGGCGAGGTCGCCAAGGAGCAGCACAAGCGGGCGACCGGGTTCCTGGTCGAGCCCGACCCGGTCGGGCTGGCGGGGCTCTGCGATCTGATCGAGCGGGGCAAGCTCGAGATCGAGGTCGACGCGGTCTTCGACCTCGAGCGGGCGGCCGACGCGCACCGGTACGCCGAAGGCAGCCACGGGGCGGGCAAGATCGTCCTGCGGGTGCCGTGATGCGCGAGGTTCTGTCATGAGCAGGGCACCGGAGGAGACCGTCGCGCTGGTCACCGGGGCGACCGACGGGCTCGGGCGCGGGCTGGCCGAGCGGCTGGCGGGGATGGGGATGAGCGTCCACATCCACGGGCGCAGCGAGGCGAAGCTGGCGCGGGCGCGCGAGGAGATCGTCGCGGCGACCGGCAACGAGCGCGTCTTCACCCACCGGGCGGACCTCTCCTCGCTGGCCGAGGTGCGCGGCCTCGCCGACGAGATCGGCGCGCTCGACGCGCTCCACCTGCTGGTCAACAACGCCGGGATCGGCTCCGGCCTGCCCGACTCGCCGGCGCGCGAGGAGAGCGTGGACGGGATCGAGCTGCGCTTCGCGGTCAACTACCTGGCGGGCTTCGTCCTCACCGAGCGCCTGCTGCCGCTGCTCGAACGCTCGGCGCCCGCCCGCATCGTCATGGTCGCCTCCCTCGGCCAGGCCTCGCTCGACTTCGACGACCCGCTGCTGGAGAGCTCCTACTACGAAGGGCGGCGTGCCTACGCGCAGAGCAAGCTCGCCCAGATCACCTACGCGAACGACCTGGCGGCGCGCCTCACCGCCACCGGCATCACGGTCAACTCCCTCCACCCCGCGACCTTCATGCCGACCAAGATCGTGCTCGACGAGCGCGGCACCTCGGTCGACTCGCTCGAGCGCGGCGTCGAGGCGACCCTCCGCGTCGCCACCGACCCCGGGCTCGACACCGTCACCGGCCACTTCTTCGATCGCGAGCACGAGGCCCGCGCCGAGGCCCAGGCCTACGACCCCGATGCCCAGCGCCGGCTGCGCGAGCTGAGCGAACGGCTGGCGGGCGACTTCCTGCGGTAGGTATCTGCGCGCTGTCGAGCGGCGCGATGTCGAGCGCCTGGTGCGGAATGGCGAAACGTCTTGTCTGTAGAGCTGTAGGCTGCATTGGGCGAACATACGTTCGCATGGAGATCGCTTGCGTCATCGACGGCTACCTCGCGACTCCTGGGCGCCCGGGCCGTGCCGGGGGGCTCCGGCCCGGGCGCGATCTTTCCGCTGACGTAGGCTCCGGCGCGGCGGCCGATCCGGTCGCGGTGGCGGAGCGGAGTGAGGCGATGGCGGCGGCGCTGGAGGGGATCGGGGCCGCGGTGGAGAGCGAGCGCCCGGGCGAGATCTTCTTCTCCGTCGGCGGCCTGCGCGGGCTCTACGGCGGCGACGTCGCCGGGGTCGTGGCGGTGGCCGAAGGCGTGGTCGGGGCGGCCTGCACGCCGGTCGGCGAGGCGCCCGAGGGGCGCCGGGTGCCGGCGCCCCTCGGGGTGGCGCCGACGCGGACCGCCGCCCGCGCGGCCGCCGAACGGGGGCTGCCGCCGGTCACGCCGGCGCGGCTCGCGGGCTTCCTCGGCTCGCTGCCGACCGCGGTCCTGCTCGACCGGCTGGGGGAGCCGCGGCGGGCATCCGAGGAGCTGGTCACGGCGCTGGGGCGGCTGGGGATCGACACGCTCGGCGCCCTGCGGGGGCTCTCGCTCGACCAGGTGGCCGACCGTTTCGGCGCCCGCGGCCTCGCGGCGCTGCGAATCGCCCGCGGCGAAGAGGAGCCGTTGCGGCCGCGGGTGCCGCGGGAGGACCTGATCGAGGAGATCGAGCTGCCCGAAGGGATCGCCGGGAGCCGCCTCGACCGGGCGCTCGAGCTGCTCGTCGACCAGCTGCTGGCGGCGCCGGCGCGCAAGGGACGGACGCTGCTCGGGGTGCGGCTCGGGGCGCGCCTCTGCGGCGGCGGCAGCTGGAGCGTCGACCAGGGCCTCGGCCGGCCGAGCGCCGCGCCGGGCGTCCTGCGCCGCCTCCTGGTGCCGCGGCTGGAGGACCTCCCCGGCCCCGCCGAGGCGCTGCGGCTGCGCGTGCTCGCCTTCGGCCCGCCGGCCGCCGACCAGCTGGTGATGGAGGTCGGCGGAGCCGAGCCGCGACGCCGTCGGCTGGGCGCGGCGGTGCGCGAGGTGCGCGCCGCCCAGGGCCCGGACGCCTTGCTCCGCGTCCTCCCCGTCGACGCCGCCTCGCGCATCCCCGAGCGCCGCGACCTGCTCACCCCCTTCCCCGAGCTCTGATGGCCGGGCCCCGTCGCCTCAACGAGCCGCGGCCGGTCGCGGTGCGCGCCGCGACCGACGGGACGCCCCGCGCGGTCGGCCCGGTCGCGGTCGAGGCGGTGCGCGAGGAGTGGCTGGTCGAGGACCGCTGGTGGACGCCGCGGCCGCTGCGCCGCCACTACTTCGAGCTGGCGCTCGCCGACGGCCGCGCGCTGACCGTCTTCCGCGATGCCGAGGCCGGGCATTGGTTCCGCCAGCGGGCCTGAGGCCGCCGATGTCGACGCCCCCCTACATCGAGCTGCACGCGCACTCGGCGTTCTCCTTCCTCGACGGCGCCTCGACCCCGCTCGAGCTGGCGGGCGCGGCGGCGGCACTCGGCTACCCGGCCCTGGCGCTGACCGACCACGACGGCGTCTGGGGCTCGATGGAGTTCGCCCACATCGCCAAGGGCCTCGGCCTGCGCCCGATCACCGGCGCCGAGCTGACCCTCCACCTCGATGTTGATGGGCCGAAAACTTGCCATATAGGCAAGTTTTCGGCCCATCAACGCGCGCACCTCACGCTGCTGGTCGAGGACGAGGCCGGGTATCGGAACCTGTGCCGGCTCTTGACGGCGGCGCATGCGCGGACGCGGGACAACGCGGCGCGGGTCGCGGAACCGGCGTGGACGACGCTCGAGGAGGTCGAGCGGCACGCGGAGGGGCTCGTCTGCCTGTCGGGGTGCGCGCGGGACGGGGCGCTCGCGGGGGCCTTCGAGCGCGGCGACACGGCGCGCGGCGAGAAGCTCGGGCGGCGGCTCCTCGCCGCCTTCGGGCCGGACCGCTTCCGGGTCGAGCTCCAGCGTCCCTACTGGCGCCGCGACCGCGCCCGCAACCGCTGGCTCGCGCTCCTCGCCGAGCGGCTCGGCGTCCCCACCGTCGCCACCGGCAACGTCCACGCGCACGCTCGCTCGCGCTCCTACCTCCAGGACGCCCTGGTCGCGATCGGCCGCAGCGAGACGCTGGAGTCGAGTGAGCCCCGGCGCCGCGGCAACTCGACCTCGGCGCTCGCCTCGCCCGCCGCGATGGCGGCGAGGTTCGCCGAGCACCCGGGCGCCGTCGCCGAGACCGTCCGCCTCGCCGAGCGCCTCACCTTCGACCTCACCGCCGAGCTCGGCTACCGCTACCCCGGCTCCGAGGACGAGACGGCCGACGCCGAGCTCGCCCGCGTCTGCGCCCACGAGCTCGCCGCGCGCTACGCGGGCAACCCGCGCCGCGCCGAAGCCGAGGGGCGGCTCGGGCAGGAGCTCGGGATCATCCGCGGGCTGGGCCTCAGCGGCTTCTTCCTCCTCCACCGCGACATGCTCGAGCTCGCCCGCGAGGTGGCGGTCGAGGTGCGCGGCCCCGACTCGGCGCGCTCCGTCCTCCCGCCGGGCCGCGGCCGCGGCTCCAGCGTCAGCTCGATCGTCTGCTACCTCACCGGCCTCTCCCACGTCGACCCGGTCGAGGCCGACCTCTTCTCCGGCCGCTTCCTCAACGACGAAACCGAATCGATGCCCGACATCGACCTCGACTTCCCCCGCGACATCCGCGAGGTGCTGATCCCGCGCGTGGTCGAGCGCTACGGCCGCGAGCACTCGGCGCTGGTCGCCGCCTTCCCCACCTACCGGCCGAAGGGGGCGGTGCGGGACCTCGGCAAGGCGCTCGGGCTCCCACCCGAGGAGATCGACGCCGTCGCCAAGACGGTCGGCTTCCACGAGGGGATCGAGGAGATCCAGCGCGACCTCGCCGCGGCCCTCGGCGCGCGCCGCGCCGCCGAGCCGCGTTGGCGGGTGCTGCTCGAGCTGGCGCCGGAGATCATGGGCCTCCCCCGCAACCCGTCCCAGCACCCGGGCGGGATGGTGATCTCGACCCGGCCGCTGATCGACGTCTGCCCGGTGGTCCCGGCGGCGATGGTGGGGCGCCAGATCGTCCAGTGGGACAAGGACTCCTGCGGCGACGCGGGCTTCCTCAAGATCGACCTGCTCGGGCTGGGGATGCTCTCGGCGGTCGAGCGCACGGTCGAAGAAGTGGCGCGGACCCGCGAGGAGGAACTCGACCTCTCCCGCATCCCGCTCGACGACGAGCAGACCTACGAATCGATCCGCGCCGCCGACACCACCGGCGTCTTCCAGATCGAGAGCCGCGCCCAGATGCAGATGCTGCCGCGGACCCGGCCGCAAAACCTCGACGACCTCACCGTGCAGGTGGCGCTGGTGCGACCGGGGCCGATCCAGGGCGGCGCCGTCCATCCCTACATCGAGCGCCGCAGGCGGCTGCGCGAGGACCCGACCTACGAGGTCCCCCACGAGCACCCGCTGCTGCGCCCGGTGCTGGCGGAGACGCTGGGGACGATCGTCTATCAGGAGCAGGTGATCGAGGTGGCGATGGCGCTCTCGGGCTTCTCCTCGGCCGAGGCCGAGGGGCTGCGGCGGGCGATGAGCAAGAAGCGCTCGCTGCAGGCGATCGAGGAGCACCACGAGCACTTCGTCGCCGGGGCGGTCGCGCGCGGCGTGCCGCCGGAGGTCGCCGAGCGGGTCTGGCAGCAGATCCAGGGCTTCTCCGGCTTCGGCTTCCCCAAGGCGCACTCGGCCGCGTTCGGGCTGCTCGCCTACCAGTCGGCCTGGCTGCGGGTCCACCGCGGGCCGGAGTTCCTCGCCTCGCTGCTGAACGAGCAGCCGATGGGCTTCTACCCGCCCGACTCGCTGGTCCACGAGGCGCAGCGGCGGGGGATCCGGATCGCGCCGCCGGACGCCAACCGCAGCCTGCTCCTCTGCCACGTCGAATCGCCGCTCACCGACCCGGAGCTGCGCGGCGGCCTCGTGGTGCGGATCGGGCTCGGCTACGTGAAGGGGGTGCGCAAGGAGGAGATGGAGGCGCTCGCCGCCGAGCGGGGGCGCGGCGGGCCCTACCGGGGGATCGCCGAACTCGCCTCGCGCTCGGGCGCCGGCCTGCCAAGCCTCGAAAAGCTGGCCTGGGCCGGGGCGCTCGACGGCATCCCGGCGGGCGGCGACGGCGAGCGGCGCGGCGCGCTCTGGCGGGTCGGCGTGACCGGGGCCGGGCGGACGAGCGGCGGCGCGACCCAGCTGGCGCTGGCGCTCGAGCCGCCGGAGCCGCCCGAGCTGGAGCCGCTGGGCGAGTGGGGCAGGCTGATCGCCGACTACCGGTCGACCGGCCTCACCCTGGGACGCCACCCGCTGGAGATGCTGCGGCCGGGCCTCGACCCGAAGATCCTCCGTTCCTCCGACCTGGCGAAGACGCGCGACGACAGCGTCGTCGAGGTGGGCGGGATGGTGGTCGCCCGGCAGCGACCGGAGACCGCCAACGGGATCGTCTTCATGCTGCTCGAGGACGAGCGCGGGACCGTCAACCTGATCGTGCCGCCGCCGGTCTACGACCGCCACCGGGCGCTGGTCCGGGTGGCGCCGCTGCTCGGCGCGAAGGGGAAGCTGGAGCGCCGCGAGGGCACGACCAACGTGGTCGTGACCAAGGTCTGGGCGCTGGAGCGCACCGAGAAGGTCGCCTCACCGGCGCGCCCCTCGCGGCGCGAACCGCCGATCGGCACGAGTCGCGAAGCGCGGCGGCGCGCCCGCGAGCACGCCGTCGCCGAGCTCCGCGCCGTGGCCCCGGCCGGGCACAGCTTCGGGAGGCGGGGGTAGGGAGGACGGCGTTGGGCCGCTGCAAGGCGGCGCCCGGGGCGGGGGCGGAGGGCGGAGGCGGCCGTCCGAGTTGCGCCCGGCCTTCTCGGTGGCGGCCCTGGCAGGTTGTGGCCGCCACGAGACGCCCGGGACGTAGGGGGTTCGTGGGGAAGGTGCAGGGTTCTCCACGATCTCCGGGCTTCCGTCACGGTTCCACATCAGGCGGGTTCACGATCGGTGTTTTTGGTCCCCCATAGGGGCCCAAATACACCGAACGCGTTCTCGGCGGATGAGGATCGGTGACGTTCCCGGAGTCTTCGTCACG
>DASZUH010000226.1:0-2722 GCA_035547715.1 Solirubrobacterales bacterium | reverse complement strand
CGCCGAGCAGCCAACGGCGGTGGGCGATGATCGAGACGGTCGCCAGGACGATGCCGACCTCGAGCCCGACCTCGGCCAGCTCGAGGAGCAGGTGCTTGTCGTTGTAGTGGTCGACGTGCTCTTCGTCGCGGTGCATCTCCTCGGTCAGCGCGTGGTCGGCCGGGACCAGCTCCTTGGCGACGTGCTCCTCGTGCGCGTGCGCCGCCTTCGCGGCTTCCGCCTCGTCGCGCGGCCCGTCGGCGAGCACTTCCAGCATCTGCCTGTCGCCGTCGGCGACGTCGATCTTCAGCTGGTTGCTCTCCAGGCGCGAGGAGGTGTCGGCGCGCTGCGTCTCGCCGGTGATCACCTCCTTGACCGCCTCGTTGGAGAGGAAGGTGGCGACCGCGAGCAGCGCCGCCATCACCGCCACGAACAGGGCCGCCTGGCGGGCGAACCCGGGCGTGTCGAGCTCACCGTTGGCGCGGTGACCGTGCTCGAAGCGCTCTACCGATCGGTGGGCCTCCATCGAGCGGGCAATCTACGCAGCGGTCGCGACGCCTTCCGGCGCGCTCAGCCCGCCTCGGCGGCGGCCCAGCCGCTCCAGCCCGTGACGTCGACGGCGAGGACCTCGCCCGCGTCGCGCTGGCGTGGGTAGCGCTCGCGCAGAAGCCCCGCCGCGCGGCGCGCCTCCGGGTCGTCGGCCTCGAGCACCCGCCCCTGCCCGTCGGCGCGCACCCACCAGAGCGCCGCCCAGTCGTCCTCGTCCCAGTGGTCGACGAGCAGGGAGACGGCCGGGTTCACGCGCACGTTGGCGAGTCGGCGCAGCGCCCGCGTCCGCTTCGGTTTGGCGTCGACGGCGCTGTAGATCGTCTCGCCCGCGACGACGAAGGCGATCGGTACGAGGTGGGGACGGCCGGCCGCATCGGCGGTCGCGAGCCGGGCGAGGCGGGCGCCGGCGAACCGGTCCCGCGCCTCCTCGGGGGTCATGCCGGCCGGCTCACGCCTCGCCGCTGAATTCGGCGATCGCCCGTTCGATCTTCTCGAGCTCGGGCTCGATCACGCTGTAGCCGCCGCTCGGCAGCCACCAGGACACGAGCCGCGTGTCCGCCTCGGCGAGCTGCTCGAGCACCGTCGGGTCCGCGGGCGGGCCCATCGTCATGAAGTCGATCGGCCGCTCGGCGCGCGAGCGCAGCTCGGCGGCGCGGTCGGTGATGTCGGGGGTCCAGTTCGGGAACCAGGCGTCGCCGAAGGCCAGCACGCGGTCGATCACGGTCGGGCCGAGGCCGCCGACCAGCACCGGCGGGTGCAGGCGCTGGGCTGGCTTCGGCTCGACCAGGATGCGGTCGAAGTCGACGAACTCGCCGTGGAAGGTGGCCTCGCGCTCGGTCCAGATCGTCTTGATCGCTTCGACGCGCTCGGCGAAGAGGCGCATGCGGGTGCGCGGGTCGGTGCCGTGATTGGCCATCTCCTCGCGGTTCCAGCCGGCGCCGACGCCGAAGTCGAAGCGGCCGCCGGAGAGCACGTCGATCGAGGCGACCTCTTTGGCGGTGATGATCGGGTCGCGCTGGATGACCAGGCAGATACCGCTGCCGACCCGCAGGCGCGAGGTCGCCAGCGCCGCCGCGGTCAGGGCGACGAAGAGGTCGAGCGTCGCCGTGTACTTACGGGGCAGGTCGCCGCCGCCCGGGTAAGGAGACTCGCGGCTCGCCGGGATGTGGGTGTGCTCGGCGAAGACCAGCGAGGAGAAGCCGCGCTCCTCGAGGAGGGCGGCGAGCTCACCGGGGCCGACGGCGTCGGCGGTGGGGAAGTATCCGATCCCGAAGTCCATGGCGCTTATGTTTAGCAACATGGCTGAGCGGGCCAGGACGATCGTGTTCTTCCCCGAGGGCGCCTTCGGCCCGACCAACAACTGCGTCGGCATCGGCGACGTGCTGCGCCGCCGCGGCCACCGGGTCGTCTTCATCGTCGAGGAGTCGTTTGCCGGGACGCTCGAGGCGCAGGGCTTCGAGGAGCGGACGATGCGGCTGACCCCGCCGCCGGAGACCGAGGAAGCACCCGGGCAGTTCTGGAAGGACTTCATCCGCGACACCGCCCCCGTCTTCCGCAAGCCGACGATCGAGCAGCTCGGCGAGTTCATCGCGCCGACCTTCCAGGCACTGATCGACGGCGCCAGGTACGTCGACGCGCGGCTGCTCGAGATCATCGGCGAGCTCGGGCCGGATCTCGTCGTAGAGGACAACGTGGTGACCTTCCCGGCCCTCTTCGCGAGCGGGCGCCCCTGGGCCCGGATCGATTCCTGCAACCCGCTCGAGATCAAGGACCCCGACCTGCCGCCGGTCTTCTCCGGGCTGCCGGGCGAGGACCGCTCCGGCTGGGCCGGGTTCTGGGACGCCTACCGGGCGGCGCACGATGAGATGCACGCCGACTTCGACGAGTTCTGCCGCGAGCGCGGGGCGCCGCCCCTTCCCCGCGACGACTTCGTCCACGCGAGCCCGACCCTGAACCTCTACCTCTATCCGGAGGAGGTCGACTATCCGCGGCGCGAGCCGCTCGGGCCGACCTGGCACAACCTCGAGGCGAGCGTGCGGACGACCGACCCGGACTGGCAGCTCCCCGGGGAGCTGGCCGGCGGCGACGAGCCGCTCGTCTACCTCAGCCTCGGGAGCCTCGGCTCGGCCGACGTCGACCTGATGCGGACCTTGGTGGCGGAGCTCGCCGAGGCCCCCTACCGCTTCATCGTCTC
>DASZUH010000225.1:0-2980 GCA_035547715.1 Solirubrobacterales bacterium | reverse complement strand
CCGCGGCGCCCGCCAGGCGGTCGTCTGTGAGCTCGGCGACGGCGCCGTCAACATGGGCGCCTGGCACGAGTCGCTGAACCTGGCCGCGGTCTGGGAGCTGCCGGTCGTCTTCCTCGTCGTCAACAACCTCTACGGGATGGGCACCGCGGTCGACCGCGCCTCGGCCGAGCCCGACCTCTTCAAGCGCGCCGCCGCCTACCGGATGGAGGGCGAGCGGGTGAACGGCGACGACCTCGAAGAGGTCGAGGCGGCTACCGCGCGCCTGCTCGGGCGGGCGCGCGCGGAGCGCCGCCCGGCCGTGCTCGAGGCCGTCACCTACCGCTTCCGCGGCCACTCGGTCGCCGACGCCGGCCTCGCCTACCGGACCCGCGCGGAGATCGACGACCACCGCCATCACGACCCGCTGGCCCGCACCCGGGAGCTGCTCGAAGCCCGCGGCGTCCCGGCCGAGGGGCTCGATGCGCTCGAGCACGAGGTCGAAGACCAGGTCGAGCGCGCGGTCGCCTTCGCCGAGGCCGACGCGCCGCCGCCGGTCGACCGGCTCGCCGCCGGCATGTACACACAGGGCTCCGACGAGCAGTTCGAGCGCATGCGCCCGGGCGCCCCGTTCGGCGAGGCCGAGCTCGTCTTCGCCGGGGGCCTGGGAGAGTGAGCGGCTCCGGCGTTGCCCTGGCGCCCGCGGTCGCGACGACCGACGCGGCCGGCGCCGAGACGATGACCTACCGCGAGGCGCTCCGCCTCGCGATGCGCCAGGAGATGGAACGCGACGAGCGCGTCTTCGTCATGGGGGAGGAGGTCGGCCTCTTCGACGGCTCCTACAAGGTGACTGCCGGGCTGCTTGACGAATTCGGCCCCGACCGGGTGCGCGACACGCCGATCTCCGAGGAGGGCTTCCTCGGCGCGGGCGTCGGCGCGGCGATGCTCGGCGAGCGGCCGATCGTCGAGATCATGACCCTCAATTTCCTGCTGGTGGCGATGGACCAGGTGGTGAACCACGCGGCCAAGATCGGCGCGATGTTCGGCGGCGAGGTCCGCTGCCCGATGGTGATCCGCACGCCGAACGGCGCCGGCAACCAGCTGACCGCCCAGCACTCGCAGAGCTTCGACGGCTGGTTCGCCGGCACGCCCGGCCTCAAGGTCCTCGCCCCGGCGACCCCCGCCGACGCCAAGGGCCTCTTGAAGGCGGCGATCCGCGACGACGACCCGGTGCTGGTGATCGAGAACCTGCCGATCTACAAAGAGAAGGGCGAGGTACCGGTCAACCCGGAGCTCGTGACCCCGATCGGGCTTGCCGCGGTGGCGCGGGAGGGCAGCGACCTGACGATCGTCTCGCACTCCTTCGCGACGGTGCGGGCGCTGAAGGTGGCGGAGAGGATCGAGGCCGAGCACGGTGTCCGGATCGAGGTCGTCGACCTGCGCAGCCTGCGCCCGCTCGACGTCGAGACCGTCGCCGCCTCGGTCGCCAAGACCAACCGGGCGCTCTGCGTCGAGGAGGGCTGGCCGAGCTACGGAGTTTCCGCCGAGCTCGCCGCGCGGATCCAGCACGCCTGCTTCGACGACCTCGACGCGCCGGTCGAGCGGGTCGGGATGGCCGAGGTGCCGCTCCCCTACGCGAAGGAGCTCGAGCTCGCCGCGATGCCGACCGAAGACCGGATCGAACGGGCCGCCCTGCGCGTCCTCGACCTCGCCCCCTGATCCGATGGCCGAGATCGTCATGCCACGCCTCTCCGACTCGATGGAGGAGGGGACGATCCTCACCTGGATGAAGCAGGTCGGGGACGAGGTCGCGGTCGGCGACGAGCTGGTCGAAATCGAGACCGACAAGGCGAACATGGCCTACGAGTCCGACGTCGCCGGGACGCTGACCCAGATCCTCGCCGAGGAGGGCGACACGCTGGCGATCGGCGCCCCGATCGCGGTGGTCGGCAACGGAACTTCACCCACGGATACGCCCGCAGATGCCTCCTCCTCCCGCGCCGGGGATCTCCCTCCAGCTGGACACCCCCAGGAGGGCATCACTCCTACACCGGCGCCGTCTGCGGGCGTATCGGTGGGTGAAGACGATGGTGCGAGGGTCAAGGCCTCGCCGGTCGCCCGGCGGATCGCCGAGGAGCGGGGCGTCGACCTCTCGGCGCTCCGCGGATCCGGCCCGGGGGGACGGATCGTCAAGGCCGACGTCGAGCGGGCACGGGCGGGTGTCGCCGCGCCCGCCGTCCCTGCCGCATCCGCCCCGGAGCAGGAAGAGGTAGGGGTGGGGGCGGCAGGGCCGCCCGGCGCAGGCCAGGAGACCGCCAAGGGCGTCACCACCTATCAGGAGCTGACCCGCCTCCAGCAGGTCGTCGCGCGGCGGATGGCGGAGTCGAAGGCGACGGCGCCGCACTTCTACCTGCAGGCCGAGATCGACATGAGCGCCGCGGTCGAGGCGCGGGCGCGGCTGAAGGAGCTGACGCCGGAGGGCGAGGTGGTGCCCTCGTTCAACGACATGGTGGTCAAGGCCTGCGCCCTGGCGCTGCGGGAGCACCCGCTCGCCAACGGCGCCTACCGCGACGGGCGCCTCGAGCTCCACTCGCGGGTGAACGTCGGCGTCGCGGTGGCGGCCCGGGACGCGCTCGTGGTGCCGACCGTCTTCGACGCCGACCGCAAGGGGCTGCGGGAGATCGCCGCCGACGCCCGCACCCTGGCCGCCAGGGTCCGCGACGGCTCGATCACGCCGCCCGAGCTCTCCGGCGGCACCTTCACGGTCTCGAACCTCGGCATGTACGGGGTCTCGAACTTCGCCGCCGTGATCAACTCCCCGCAGGCGGCGATCCTCGCGGTCGGGGCGATCACCGAGAGGCCGGTCGTCAGGGACGGCGAGATCACCACCGCGCACCTCCTCGGCGTCACCCTCGCCTGCGACCACCGGATCCTCTACGGCGCCCCCGCCGCCGAGTTCCTCGCCCGGATCCGCTCGCTGCTCGAAGAGCCGCTGGCGCTGGCG
>DASZUH010000224.1:0-15034 GCA_035547715.1 Solirubrobacterales bacterium | reverse complement strand
GGGTCGGACTGAGGGTGAGGCCACACGGCGAAGACCTGACCGCCCGCGGCCTCCTGCAGGCGACCGTCGACTCCTGCCACGAGAAGGTCCCGCTCGATCTCGTCACCGCCAAGATCCGCGGAGGCGGCCGCCACGCCGGCGGTTGATGGGCCGAAAACTTGCCTATATGGCAAGTTTTCGGCCCATCAACCGCCGGCGTGGCGGCCGCCGCCGCGGATCTTGGCGGTGACGAGGTCGAGTGGGACCTTCTCGTGGCAGGAGTCGACGGTCGCCTGCAGGAGGCCGCGGGCGGTCAGGTCTTCGCCGTGCGGCCTCACCTTCAGTTCGACCCGCAGCTGCAGCTTCGTCGCCTTCAGCGAGAAGACCGCGGCGCCGTTGCCGTTGGCGAAGCCGCCTTTGACCTTGCCCGCGTCGAGCAGCGGCGCGTAGATCGAGCCGCACCTGCCACCTGCGAAGGAGAGGTCGAGGATCCGGGTGCGTCGCCCGCCGCCCGCTTCGACGACGAAGGTCGGGCCCGTGGAGCGCTCGCCGCCCTTGCGCGGGACCAGCGTCGCTTCGTAGGTCGCCGAGGCGACGGCGGCGAAGAACGCCGGCGAGGCGAGCAGCGCGAGCGCGGCGCCGAGGAACACGGCCTTGGTTCGTCTCACCCCGCAGCTATCGGCAGCGGGACCGACCGGCTTCAGCCCGGAACGGACGAACGTTCGGCTCGTCCCGACTCCACCGGGTTGCCCGCCGCGCGCCAGGCGCCGACGCCCTTACCGACGTGGATCACGTCGGCGAAGCCCTCGCGCTGGAGGATCGAGGCGGCGAGGCCGGAGCGTTTGCCGCCACGGCAGATCGCCGCGATCTGGCGATCGCGGGGCAGCTCCTCGACCCGGGCGGCGATGTCGCCGTAGGGGATGTGGAGGCTGTCGGGAATGTGCTCGGCGACGTACTCGGAGTCGTTGCGCACGTCGAGCACCAGCGGGCCGTCCGGCTCCGCCACCCGCCGTGCCAGCTCCTCGGGGTCGATCAGCTCGATCCGCTCGACCGGCCGGCCGTCGATCCGCCACGCCGTCATCCCGCCCTCGAGGAAGCCGCGCACGCGCAGGCCGACGGCGGCGAGCAGCTCGGCGGCGTCGCACTCATCGACGTCGTGGGCGGCGACGACGATGATCTCGGCGGCCGGCGGGGCGACCCGGGAGACCTTGGTGGCGAAGCCGGTGTCGTAGGCCGAGGTGCTGAGCGCGCCCGGGACGTGGGCCTCGTCGAACTGCTCGTTGGTGCGGCCGTCGATGACGACGGCGCCCGCGGCGACCGCCTCCTCGACCTCGAACGGGGTCATCGGCAGCGGCGTGCCGAAGCCCGCGACCAGCGGGCCGCGGTTGAGGGCGACGATCTGCTCGAGGTTCGGCGGCCGGTCGGGCAGCGAGGCGGTCGCGCTCTCGACGAAGTCGGCCTCGCCGGCGATCGCCAGCGCCGGGTTGTGGGCGCGCTCGAAGCCGATCGTCGAGGAGCTCTTCAGGTCGATCCCGGCGCCGCCGCAGAGCGAGCCGCCGAGGTGACCGGGCCAGACCTCGACCTCGTCGTGCAGCTCCAGCAGCCGGTCGTGCAGCGAGTGGAACATCTGCGCCGCGCCCTCGCGCGGCTCGATCGCCAGGTCGGGGCGGGCGACGTCGCCGATGAAGAGCGAGTCGCCGGAGAGGAGCGCCCAGGGGGTGCCGCCGCGGCCCGCGTCGGAGAGCAGGAAGCAGGTGTGCTCGGGGCGGTGGCCGGGCGTGTGGATCGCCGCGATCGTGAGGTCGCCGAGGGTCAGCGTCCAGCCGTCGGCGAACGGCTCGTGTGGGTACTCGGCCGCGGCGAGCTCGTGGACGTGGACGGTGGCGCCGGTCTGCCGCACCAGCCGACCGTGGCCGGAGACGTGGTCGGCGTGGTTGTGGGTCTCGAGGACGTGCCCGATCCGCACCCCGTGCAGGCGGGCGAGCCGGCGGTAGGGCTCGACGTCCCACTGCGGGTCGACGACGACGGCGACGCCGCTTTCGCGGTCGGCGACCAGGTAGGAGGCGCAGCCGAGGTCCTCATGGATGATCTGGCGAAAGAGCATGGTCAAATACCTCCGTTCGACCTGAGGCTACCGCGATCGGCGCCGCTCGGCGACCCCTTCGGGAAGTCCGATCACCGACTTTCTCAGCGTTTTAACTCCTCGCCACGGAGGCTTCGCGAGGATCTTCCCGAGTCGGCTCGGCGTGCCTCCAACCGCCGTCCGGCGTAATCCGCACCGGTGTGGCAAGGCGCCGGTGCCGCTGGACGACGACCCCGAATCTGCCGCTTCGGGGTCGTCGCGCGTCCGGGGTCGGTCGGGCCGTAGGCTTGGCCGCGGAGAGACCGGATCCGAGCGGAAAGCGAGCGTGGGGGAGATGCGAGTGCGGTTGCCGTCGTTGGTCGGGTCCGCGGTGATCGCCGCCCTGGTCGCGGGGTGCGGCGGCGGCGGCTCGAGTACGACCGGCGGCGAATCCGGCGAAGCGCGCCTGACGCACACCGAATGGGTGTCGCAGGCCGACGCGATCTGCAGCGTCGACCACGAAGCGAACGCCTCCCGCGAAGCGGAATTCGAAGAACTGCTCAAAGGCGGGCTGACCTCGCCGCGGACGCGTGAAGAAGCGGCCGAGCTGATCCGCGGCGCCGTGCCCAACGTCGAAACCGAGGTGAAGGGGATCCGCGCGCTGCGGCCGGCCTCGGCGGACGAGGCGACGGTGCTGCGCGTCGTCGGCGGGCTGGAACGGACCGCTCGGCTCGACGAGAAGTTCGCCGAGGCGCTCGAATCGGGGAGCGCCGACGAACTCGAAGCGGTGATCGGGCAGGTCGCCGCCAACGGTGCGCGTCTGGAAACGCTCGCGGGCGAACTCGGGACGAAGGTCTGCGGCCGGCCGGGCGCGGGCGAAGGTGCCGAGGCCGTCACCGGCGAAGGCGGCAGGGAGGAAGGCGACGCGAGCCCGGCCGAATGGAAGAACCACGCCAACGAGATCTGCCGCACCAATCGCGAAGCGAACGTCGCGAAGCTGGAAGAATTGGAGCAGCCAGCGCAACGGGGCCTGAGGACGGCACGGACCCGGCACGAAGCCGCCGCGATCCTCGAAGACGGCATCGCCAACGTCGAAGCGGAGATCGAATCGTTCAGGGCGCTGGCCGTCCCCGCGGCGCAGGAAGCCGAATTCGAGAAGCTGATCGCGAAGCTCGAAACGCTGGTCGCCGTGGAAGGCGAATTCGCCGATCTCCTGGACCGGGGGCAGATGGAGGCCCTGCCCCGGTCGATCGACAAGGTGCTCAAGGCCGAACTCTCGGTGCGCGGCCTCGCCCTTCACCTCGGCCTGCGGGTGTGCGGAAAACTGCTGCAGTCGCAGGGCGCCCACAGCATCACCTGAGACCGATGGGCGGCATCACCTGAGATGGATGGGCGGGCGGGCCGGCGTGGCCCCGCCCGCCCCGCAGCGCCTAGGCGCCCTTGAGGATTCCGCACGCGGGAATCTGCGGCCGCTCCGAAACGAGCTTCATCGGTCACCTCCCTTCGATCCCAGCACGGGCCGGCCTTCCATCCAAGTTTGCGCGACCCCGTTACACCATTTAGTTTCGCCAAAGCTTTACGTTGGCCTGCAAAATTGATCCGCCGGAATAAACGATTAGAGTGGCGCGATCAGCAAAAGCTGTTCGAAATGGGAGAGAGGTCGATGAGAGCTAGCGCGGTCGAGAACGTCGGGGAGCTGAACGCGTCCGAGTCGCGTCTGCGGGCGATGTCACATCCGGTGCGGCGGAAGATGCTCCGCCACTACATCGAGACGGGGCCGATCGCCCCGGTCGAAGTCGCCGATGCCCTCGGCGTCGACCTCAGCAAAGCGAGCTACCACTCGCGGATCCTGGTCGAACTGGGCTGCCTCGAGCTGGTCCGGACCGAGCAGATCCGCGGCAGCACCAAGCACTACTACCGCGCGACCGAGCGCCACCTGATCGATTCGCCCAAGTGGAGCGAGATCCCGACCGACCTGCGCGAAGGCGCCCTCGTCGACACGATGCAGCCGATCATCGACGACTTCACCGGCGCCGTCCGCGACGGGACCTTCGGCGACGACGGCCGCTTCCACATCACCCGCACGCCGATCCGCGCGCTCGACCAGGAGGGCCTCGACGAACTCCTCGCCGCCCACATGAAGCTCTTCGAGGAGACCTCCGAGATCGAGCGCCGCGCCGCCGAACGGATGGCCGCCGGCGGCGAGGAGTCGATCAGCGTCTCGACCGCCCAGACCTGCTTCGTCGTCGACTCCTTCTAGCCCCACCCCGGGCGCCGGATGCCGGTCGGCAAGCCGTACGACACCCGAGGCTCCCGGGGCGGTATCTTGTTCGCCCGATCTGCGGCTGTAGCTCAGCTGGCTAGAGCGTCTGCTTGCCATGCAGAAGGTCGAGGGTTCGAATCCCTTCAGCCGCTTCGCCGGAAACCCGCTCCCCGAGCGGGTTTCCGCGTTTCCAGGCTCTCCCGCGGATCGCCCGCCTCGTCTTCATCACTCGCCTCGCTGCCCGTTGCTGCCCAATTAGAGGCCCCGACGAGGCCATCCAGGGCCAGACCATGGTCGGTCTTCGAGGCGATTACCTTGGCGTAAATGCCGAGCGTCACGCGTCCAACGTCCGAAGCCGCTTCCTGGCGGCTTCGGTGAAGCTGGCCAACGTCGAGCTTCGCAAGGTTCGCCGAGAGCCGATAGAGGCGATCACGCCGCACTCGCTGCGTCGGACCTTCATATCCCTTCTGCTCGCGGCGGGAGCGGACGTGCCCTACGTGATGGCCCAGGCCGGGCACGCCGACCCGAAGAGTGAACGGTCCGAAGCCATTCAGTACTTGGTCAGCTTCTATCGCGCGCACCCGGATGGGATTCTTCCGAGCGGCCGTTCCTCGCCGTCCTTTGGCCTTCGCCAACGCGATTGCGGAGGCTGTACCTGCGTCGTCTGCCCGCAGTGGCCCTCGGGTGCTCCGGCACGTTCGGCACGTCGCGCTTGACGCTCGATTCGAGCGTGATCGCGTCACTCGCAAGTTTGCCGAGCCAATCGTCAGCGGCTATAGGCCGCGCAGCCCGGCGAGCAGGTCTGCTTCCGCCGGCACGAAGGCAGACGATTCGACCTTGCGTAGGGCGCGGACGGTAACGCCCGTTCCTGCGAGCTTCTTCGCCGCGTGGGTCGCCACCTTCGCGGCCTGGCTTTCCGGTACCTGGAAGCCGATCTGGGCCGAGGACAGAACGGCCGCCACGGCCTTGCCCCGCTTCGTCTGCTGTTTCTCGGCGGCGGCCTGCTGCGTGAGCAGCTTGCCGAGGTGGGCGTCCTGCTTCTTGATCGCCGCCTTGTCCCGGCGGGCGAGGGCGGCGTGCTCGCGGCTGACCGTTTCTTCGATCGCGGTGGCGTTCGCGGCGATCCCGGCGGCCGCCGAGTCGAGGTTCGCGTAGGCGGCCCGTAGTTCGCCGCAGACCTTGCGGACGCTCGTTTCGTAGCTCCCGCAGCCGGGCAACTTCCCCACCGCCGAGACAGGATGCGGCTTCGCCAACACCTCGATGCTCCCGAGCGGCGGGTCCTTGAAGGTTTTGTAGTCCTTGACCAGCCGCGTGATCGTCGCGTTGCAGAACGGCGCCAGCGCCGCCGAGGTCATCGTCCCGGTCATCGCCAGCATCCCGCCGGCCGGTCCCAGGCCCAGGGTCAGCACCCCGGCCCCAGCCATCGCCAGGCCGCCCGCGTAGGGCAGGCAGTAGTGCTCGGCGTTGGGGATCGCATGGTTGCGCAGGTCGACTTCGGCGTCGTGCTTCGCCTTGTCGAACCAGGGACCGTATTCGACGCCTTTGCCGGGACCGCCCGGCGAGGTTCCGTTGCCGTCGGAGGACCCGCCACCCGACTCCGGCGTGCCGACAGTCAGCTTCGAGGCGATTTCGATCAGGTAGGGGCTGCCGGCCCCGGCCGGTTCTTCGTGGGTCCAGAGGGCATCGAAGCTGCCCGACCAGGGGCCGCCGGGCGGGGCGATCAGCTTCGGCTTCGTCGCGAGTTCCATCTCTTCGACCTCGCCCTTGTCGGTTTCGTGGTCGTAGAACTCGTTGAATCCGGCATATTCGCTGCCGAAGAGGGCCGCTTCAGCCGAGCAGTTGCCTTCTTCCTGGCTGGAGCGGAGCATCCCGTACCGGAGTGGCAGCGAGGTCGTGACTTCCACCTTCGACGGATGGCCCTCGGCCGGGGAGACGGAGACGAAGTCTTCTCCGCCCGGCCGGGCGGAGAGGGTGGCGGTGCATTCGGGTTCGGGTTCCGGCCCGCCGTTGTGGTCGAGGTGGACCGTGCCGTGGAGCGACTGGAAGTGCCAGTACGTACCGGATTCCGTGTTCGCAGTGGCCGTCCATGACAGTTGCAGCCTGAACTTGCCGAAGTTATGACCCGGCCCGGTTTCGGCACCGGCCCATCCGGTCGGGGCTTCGATCAGGAGCCTGCCCTTGTATTCGAGCGCAGCGGAAGAAGCGGCGGCGCTCGTCGTCGCGACCGCGAGGAAGGTCGCCGCAGTGGCCACCACCGTCATCGCCATGCGGACCGGACCAGACACGGAACCCCCTCCTCCTAATTGCCGATTCGTGATCCGGGGGCCGCCCCGGACCCCACGCGGCGCGCGGAATCCGAGAGGCTATCCCTCGCGCCGATGCTTCGTCAAGATTCATGTTCCAACAGCGAAAGCAGGGCGGAGTCTGTCCGAGCCGAGCGTACGCGCCCAGCCTCGAAATCCCAACGCGCGTCAGGAGTTCGCTGAATCCCCCGACAGGTATCGAGCGTGCGGGTCTGTTGTGGTCCGCACGCCCGGCAGGCCCCTCCTCACCGAGAAGGGGGAGGGGTCGCGTCTGCCCGACGGATTCATTGGGCAGCGAGACCGGCCCGCTGCCCAAACCCATCCGAAACCGTCCGGATCGGGCGGAATCAATCCCGTCGGAATTGATCGAATTCGGCGCTGTGAAGCCAAGTCCCGGCACGGCTTGCGCGCTTGCCATGCAGAAGGTCGAGGGTTCGAATCCCTTCAGCCGCTTCGCGAGACCCCGCTCCCGAGCGGGGTTTCGTCGCTTGGGAGGTGCTCGGCGGTAGTCCTGGGCGGAAGGGCGTGGCATCTGCAGTTTTTTTGCCTTTCGTCGGCGAGAGTCCATGCCCGCGCAACGGGGTCGTTCCCAGGTGGTCACGTCGCCGGCCCTGGGATCTCTGACTCCCGACGGCCGGGTATACGTGGCCCCGGATCGCGCTCTCCACCGCCTGCAACAATGTCAATGCGATGAAGCCGCAAGCTCCCGCCGCCGCACCCGCCGAGAAGGACAAGCTGCGCTTTGGCCTGCCCGGTGGCGCCAAGGAGCGTGGTGAGCGGATCAAGGCCGCGATCCGCGCCAATCGCGAGACGCTTCGTCGGCTCGCCAAGTAGACCTTGACGGTCTACCTGGAGTTGGGCGACTACTGCGAGATCGCCGCCGAGCTGTTGGGCGCCACCCCCGAGCAGGTCGCCCGCCTGCCGAGGATCACCCTCGCCGACTCCGCCCTCGCCGCGCCCGGCGCGGGTTTCGGTGGCGAGGAGGCTACCCGGACCTGATCGAGAAGGCCGCCGTCCTCGTGGAACACCCCTTCGGCGCCGTCGTCGTGATCCTCGGCTTCAACCTGGCTCGGTCGTTCGTGAGGGGTCGCCGGGGATCCTGCCTCAGCCGAGCGCGGCCGGGACGACCTTCTTGGCCAGCGCGTTCAGGTCGGCGACGCCGGGCCTGCTCTTGGCCTCGACGACGATGACGCAGGCGGCCTTGTAGGCGGAGGCGTTCCACCAGCAGCCCGCGGTCGAGATGAGCCCCTTGCCCGGCCCCGCGACGACCTTCGCGGTGATGCCGGTGCCGGAGAAACCGTCCTCGCCCGTCGGGTTGAGGGGCTTGGCGTTGCCGCCGCCTGCCCCGAGCGTCGTCAATTTGAACCTCGACGCCTCGAGCTCGGCCAGGAGCTTGCCGAATTCCTTGCTCTCCCACCTGCCTTCTTCGTCGCCGGGACCGGGCGCCCAGGTCTCGGCGCCGACCAGGGCCGCGCGCCCTTCCCGGGCCCGCTTGTACATCGCCGGCTTGCTCGTCGGTTTGGGACCGCTCCAGAGTCCCTGCTGGCAGATGTTGTCGATCGACTCGGGTGACGCGCCCCCATCGAGCGAGCTCGTCGACCGCACGGTCACGGCGCTCGGGAGGTGCAGCGCCGACTTCGCGGCGGCGGCGGGGAGCGCGGCGCAGCCGGCCGCCGATTCGGCCGCGGCGACCGAGGGGAGCGCCGCCGCGGGCAGCGCGACGAGGAGCGCGAAGGACAGGAGGAAGGGCAACCGGCGTCTCATCGGCCGGAAGGTATTGACGCGTGGCGGGCCGCGAAAGGAGGGGAAACCCTACGCCGCGAGGATCCGGCGGGAGGGCACCGGATCACCCGAGCAGGCTCGACACGACACGTCCCGACAGCGCGGCCAGGTCCGTGACGCCGGGCCTCGTCTCGGCCTCGACGACCAGCACGCAGGCGACCTTGTAGACCGAGGGGTCCCACCAGCAGCCCGCGTCCGCGACGAGGCCCTTGGCAGGCCCGACGGTCACCTCGGCGGCGAGACGAGTCCCGGGATGGCCGGCCAGTCCTCCCGGATCGAGGGGCTCGACCCGATCCGCGACCACCCCGAGCCTCCTCAGCATGAAACCCGGGTCCCCGAGCCCGGCCGTGAGCCTGCCGAAGCCTTCGCCTTCCCATTCCCCGACCTTGGCGCTCGCCCCCGTGTCGGGCACCCAGGTGCGGACGGTGACGAGGGCCCCGCGCCCTTCCCTGGCCCACCTGTAGACCGCGGGCCTGCCGGGGGATCTACGGCCGCTCCAGAGGCCCAGCTCGCAGACGTTGGCGATTTCGGGCGGGTACGCGTCGGAGGGAGCGCCGTCGATCGAGGTCTCCGTCCTCAGCGTCACCGCGTTCGGCAGGTGCAGCGTCGCCTTCGCGACCCCGTCGGGGAGAGGCCGGCAGGGGCCCGCCCGGGCGGCCGACGGCAGCGCCGCCGCGAGCAGCACCGCGACGGCCGCGAGGGACGGGAGGAGGAGCCGGCGTCTCATCGACCGGACCGTACGGTGATCCGGCGGCCCGCGGAAGGAGGGAGAACCCTACGTCGCGGGGGCCGGGCCCGCCCCGCGAGGGCGTCGGCGAGCTGTGCCCGCGACCGGATCCCGAGCTTGCGGTAGGCCAAGCCCATTTCCGACCAAATTTTAGGAATTAGTTAGGGCACCCTACTTAGGGCGCCCTAACCTGTGCTACGGTGCCGCGCGAGATGGCCCGAGCAATTCAGAGGAATCGTTCGGCGGGCACGGGAAGGTCCGGGCGCGGCCCGGCGCCCGACGGGAGGCCAGGGCCATCTCGATCACCAGGAAGGGCAGGACCGGATGGGCCTCCCACCTCATGCACCCGGAGTGGACATGGGTGCCGACGCGGATGCACCCGCGTCGGCACCGCGAACCCCAACTAACAAGGAGTTGAGGAAATGCAGAAGCTACTGACCATGAGGTTCGGGAGGCGCTTCGCGCTGCTCGGAGCCCTGACCGCGCTGGCGATGGGGCTCATCGTCTCCTCGGCGCTCGCGTCGGTGAAACTCTCGCCCGAAGGGACGTACTCGTCGGCCGAAGGGGGGCAGGCAACGACCGCCGTGACCGTGTCCGGCACGGCACCGGCCGGCGCCACGAACGTGGCGATCGCCGTCTGTGACGTGTCGGTGCCGGCGGAAATCGGCAAACGGTGCGACAAAGCCGCATCGACCGGTGAAGCGCTGAAAACCGTCGGCCAGTACAAAAAAGGCATCCAGATCGACGTCCGTAAGGGACCCTGGCAGGCCTTCGACTTCACGATGGGAACGCCGCCGACCGAAGTGGAAATGGGCGGCGAAAAAGTGAAAGTGACCTGTAAGGGAACCGGGAGCGGCACCTCACAGTGCGGGGTCGTCGTCTCTTACTACAAGGTGGAAGGCGCGACGTTCGAACAGGTCGGCGCCGAAGCGGCCGACATCCTCTTCGAATAGGGGAGCAGCGACCGTCCGTCCGCGGTACCGGCCTCCGCCCAGGGCGGGCCGGTGCCGCGCGACGGCCCGCGCGACCAATGGTCGCGGCGCCGTCCGGCGGTACCCGCAGCGCAGCGACCTGACATGACGACGAAAGGCAAGAGGAAGCAGATGGGTTGGACCGGAGTGAGAGACGCAGTGGACAACGCGACCGCGCGGGCCCGGTCACGCCTTTCGGCCCTCGCCGCCGCTGCCGCCCTGGCGGCGATGCTCACCGCCGCCACGACGCTCACGGTAACCGGCGCGGGCGCCGCCGAACCGGCCCCCGCCGCCGCCACCCAGATCACCGAGGCGCCGCCGCTCACCTGGGGCTTCAAGACCTCCTGGCGCACCTACGTGCCGATCCCGGAAGTGGCCGAAGGCGCCGAAGTCGTGGGCGGCACCCCCGGCCAGGCCTACGATCTGCGCTGGGCGTTCGCATCGGGCAGCTACGACGACGAAACGAGGACGACCCGGATCGATTTTCGCGGCACGGTCCACTGGCAGAAGTACAAGGCCTCGCAACTCGGGTACACGCCGCCCGCCGGCTACACCGGCGAACCCGACCCCTACATCCTCGACGTGACGATGGCGGACCCCGAGATCACGATCAGCCGCGAATCGGCGGTCGTCAGCGTCGTGCTGAAGAGCCGCGACCTCGATACCTGGGAAATGGTCGACTACGGCCGCGTCCCGCTCGTCAACCTCGAAGCGGTCGGGGTGACGCCGACCGTCGCGGGCGGCACCACGACCTGGTCGGAAATCCCGGCCGCGGTCTCCGAAGAAGGCGCGCCCGCCTTCTCGGGCTTCTATCGGGTCGGGGCGGCGGTCGACCCGCTCTCCTTCTCCTACACCGGCCCCGGCGGCGCCCCGGACTTCTCCGAACATTTCGACGAAGAAGGCGCGCCGTCCCTGAAGCTGGCCCGGAACGCACTTTTCTTCGAAGGTACGCGACCGGTCGAATACGAATGGTTCGCGCTCGACCGCGAAGACCTGCTCGCGCACTCGTTCCGCAATCTCGAAATCGGCGCTTCGGGCGAAGAAGAACTCGAGGTCGAAACGTTCGACCTCGAAAACATGAGCCCGGTCGGCGAGCCGCTGACCATCCCCTGGGAAGAAGCCCCGTACGAAAGTACGGTGGTCGCCTACGACAGCAACCGGGACCGCGTCCTCTACCACGGCTGGTTCGAAGAAGGGATCACCCGCTCGCTGGAATTCGAACCGCGGACCGACGGGTATGTGAGGGGCACGATCAACGACCCCACGGTGAGCGACCCGGGCGCGATCGGCGCCGGGACTCGCGCCTACCTCGCCTGGGATCCGACGCGCGACCAAGGCTGGCGGATCGAAGGTGACAACAAATGCCTGCGGGGCGGCCCCGAATACGAAGGGGTCGAATGCGAATGGCACCTCCTCACCTTCAAGGAAGGCCCGGACGGCAGCTGGGAGAAGAAGTCCTACGCGGTGCCGGGGTTCGGGCCGGGGCAGTTCGAAGGGGGATATAAGGTCAGCTCGACCTTCGTCCAGCCGACCTACGTCACGGCTTCCGATGGCTCGCTGATCGTGCTGGCCACGGCCCGTGAGAGTGAGAACCCGGACAACCCGGTTCCGGCGCGGGTGCCGGTGGCCTACCGGCTGACGCTGGACGAAGCCGACGAAACGGTGCGGGCCGAACCGTTCCCGCTCACCGCTCCGGGCGGCACCTTCTCCTCGTCCGAATACTTCGACACCCTGAAGACCGCCCCCGGCGGCCAGATCGTCCTGGTCAACGTCCTCGGGCCGACCGTCCACTGTCAGATCACGGCCGGCGCCGTGCACTGTGATCAGCGGGTGAATCCGAACGAAACGGTCGAGACGACCGGCAGCAGCCTCGAAAGGGTGGCGGTCGACCCCGAAGACGGCACCCTCTGGTACAGGGGCACGGTCAGTCAGAAACTGGCGGCCTTCCGCGAAGGTCGTCTCCGCGGCGCCCAGTTCTTCAAGGAGCTGTACGGGCACGAAGCGCCGATCATGGTCGGCGCCCACCACACCATCTACGCGGTCACGACCGATGGCTCGCCCACCGAACTGGGCGGCGCGAAGACCTGGGGGTGGGGCAGGTTCGAACTGCTCGGCTACACGCCGACGGTGACCGAACAGCCCGCCGACGCAGCGGTGTCGCTCGGCGCAGGCGAAGCGACGAAGGAGGTGACGTTCAGCGCGGCCGCGACCGGCGAACCGGCACCGACCGTGCAATGGCAGGTCAGGACGCCCGGCGCCTCCCGCTTCACCGCCATCGCGGGGGCGGTTGAACCGACGCTCTCCGTCGCCGCCGAACCGGACCTGGACGGGGCCGAATACCGTGCCGTCTACGCAAACGCGGCGGGAACCGTGGCGAGCGAAGCGGCGACGCTCGGCGTCGAATACGTGCCCGCGATCAAGCTGCAGCTGAAAAGTCAGACCGTGACCGAAGGCGACGACGCGAGCTTCTCGGTCGTGGCCGACGGCAACCCGGCGCCGACGGTCACCTGGACGCGGCGCAACGGCGAAGGCCTCTGGGTGCCGATCGGGCCCGGGGACGAAAACTTCCGGATCAGCCAGGAAGGCGACACGCTGACGGTGGTGGAAGCGAACGCGCTCGAGTCGGGGATGCGGTTCCGGGCGGTGATCGCCAACGCCGTCGGCACCGTGCGCAGCGCGGTCGTGGCGCTCACCGTCGCCCCGCGGGTCGAAATCCCCGCAGGCGGCATCGCGGTCACCCATGCCTCGCTCGACTGGCTCGGCAACGGGGAGATGCAGTCGGCGCCACCCGCGGGCGGCTCCAACTACTTCTCGGCCGGGATCTCGGGCGGCAACGAAGCGACCTATCACTCCGTCGTCGGGAACGCGGCGGTGTGGCAGGTCTCGGCGACCGGGCAGGAAGCGCTTGCCGGCTGGGCCACGAGGGCCGCCCACGTCGCCGACGGCGGCCGCCAGGTCGCCCGCCTCTACGGCGGCGAAGGGAGGGTCGAACCCGACGGTGCGGCCGACATCAGCTGGAACGCCGCCTTCTCGGTCAACTTCTACGGGGGCCTGGTGCCGTTCACGATCGAGGACCCCGAGTTGAAGGTCGAACCGGATGGCACCGGCGCCCTCACCGCCACGGCGGTCGGCTGTTCCTCGAGTCAGGACAACCCGAACCAGTGCGCGCCGCTCGCCGCGGCCACGCAGGTCGTCGTGGCGGACTTCGAAGGCGTGACGATCGAACCCGGCAGGCCGCTGACCGTCGAACCCGAGTACCTGGGCGTGACGGCGGAAGTGCCGGCCGGCTCCGGCGCCGAGGCGCAGCTGCGGAGCGGTCCGGACTGGGGCTCCTGGCCGCAGTCCTTCGTCGACTTCCAGTTCGAGACCGGGCTCAGCTCCTACTGGTACTCCTCCGGCACCAACGACGAACTGAAGCCGCCGTTGCCGCTCACGGTGAACCTCGAAGGCCCGGCGGCGCCGGCCGAACCGCACGACGAAGGCACGCCCTCCGGCGACGATGGTGGCGGCTCGTCGAGCGCCCCCGCGCCGACGTCGGCAACGACGGTGAAGAAGGCGAAGAAGGTGAAAAAGGTGAAGGGCGCGCCCGCCCGGGTCGCGGTGGCGAAGACCGTGCGCCTCGGGCGCAAGGGTGTGGCGACGATCGCGCGCCTCGCCTGCCCGAAGGGCGGCGCCGACTGCGCGCCGATCGTCCCGGCGCGGATCGCCGTGCGGATCGGCGGCCGGCGGCGTTTGATCGGCGTCGCCGTGCCGAGGAGGATCAAGGCCGGCGGCGCCGCAGCGGTGAAGGTGTCCCTGTCGAAGGGCGCCCGCACGGCGCTCGGCGACGGCAAGGTCGGCCTGCGCCTGCGGATCGCGGTCCGCTCCGGCGAGCGGATGACCAGCAGGATCGCCAAGGTGACGATCGTGGGGAGGGGCTGAGGTGCGGCGCGTGAGTCATACGGCGAAGTAGGACCGAGGTGGCGGGTCGTCGTCAAACCCTCTGATGGCGTCGGGGCCAGGGTCGGTCCCCGAGTACATTGGGGGCTTGTCTGCCGACCCGCCTTCCGATCAGGCCGCCGAGAAGGCCCCGCCGCCGAAAGGCGCGCCGTCGACGCCGCACCCCTCCGGCTGGCGCGTCGACCCGGCGCCCGACGGTCGCGGCGCGCCGCCGCCGCAGAAACCGCCGCTGATCCCGCGCAACCGGGCCTTCATCTGGATCCTGGTCGGGCTGCTCGCGCTGAACATCCTGATCGCGATCCTCACCAGTGGCCCCGCGAGCAGGCCGCAGGTGCCCTACCAGCCCTTCTTCGTCGAACAGGTGACCGCCGACAACGTGCGCGAAATCAGCTCGACCTCCGACTCGATCGAAGGAACGCTGAAGAAGGAAGCCACCTACACGCCGCCGGGCGGCGGCAGTCCGGTGAAGGTGAGCGAAGACTTCAAGACCGAGGTCCCCTCGTTCATCGACAACCAGGCGGTCACCGAACTGCTGACCGAACACCACGTCGTCATCAACGCCTCGGCGCCGTCCTCGGGCAGCTCGGTGCTCGGGACGATCCTGCTCAGCTTCCTCCCGACCCTGCTGATCATCGGCTTCTTCCTCTGGCTGATCCGCAAACAGACCGGTGGGGGGAGCGGCGGCATCCTCGGTGGCTTCGGGCGCTCGACCGCGCGGCGGGTGGGCGCCGACGGCCAGGACCGGGTCACCTTCAAGGACGTCGCGGGGATCGACGAGGCCGAGGCGGAGCTGGAAGAGATCGTCGACTTCCTCCGCAACCCGGACCGCTATACCAAGCTCGGAGCACGCATCCCCCACGGCGTCCTGCTCTACGGTCCGCCGGGGACCGGCAAGACGCTGCTCGCGCGCGCCGTGGCGGGCCAGGCCCAGGCCGTCTATTTCCACATGTCGGCCTCGGAGTTCGTCGAGGCGATCGTCGGCGTCGGCGCCTCGCGGGTCCGCGATCT
>DASZUH010000223.1:0-8277 GCA_035547715.1 Solirubrobacterales bacterium | reverse complement strand
GGTCCTCATGGGTTCGGTCACCTTTGCCGGGGCCCGGGACGAACCTGTCGCCTTTAGTAGCCCAGAGGGCGACTAAAGGCGACAGGTTGACGGCCGGGGCCCAGGGGGGCAGGACGGACTGTGACGTTCCATGCGTCTTCGTCACGGGACCCGCGCCTTCGTGCCCGATCATGCGCTCCTTCCCGACGACACCCGCACATCTCCCGGCGCACGACCCGCACATCCCCCGGCGCACGTCACGAACCCTCGCACCTCTCCCCACGGACCCGGCCTTCTCGGTGGCGGCCTCCACCTGCCAGGGTCGCCACCGAGATGGCCGGGCGCAACTCGGACGGCCGCCGGCCCCAGGACACCCGCCGGCCCCGGGCGCCGGCTTGCGACGGCCCGAACCCTTCCCCGCCGCCCGATCGGCCAGAATGGCCCTACAGCGGCGAATTGGGCGGGGCGCCACCCGGCAAAAGCGCACCCCGCCCGTCGCCTCTTCAAGCGGCTGCGGAGACCTCCGCATCGTCGCCGTCCGTGGACCCGTGGGGAGTCGAGGCCCCGCGGGGGTTGGACGGTGACGAACCGTTGAAGCTCTTCGCGTGGACCGGGCGTAGGTAGGCGATCTGCCCCTCCCGCAGCTCCAGCCGCTGCAGCTCGGCGCGGGTGATCTGGGCCCAGACCTCGGTGCCGTCGGCGAGGACGAGCTCGACCCGGATCTCGAAGCCGAGGGCGACGATCCGCTGGACCATCGCCTCCTCGGTCGAGTCGTCGCGGTCGCCGACGATCTCGATGTCGTGGGGCCGCACGTAGCTGTCGCCGAGCCGGTTGACCTCGCCGACGAAGCTCATCACGAACTCGTTCGCCGGCTTCTCGTAGAGGTCGTCGGCGCTGCCCGACTGTTCGACCCGACCCTGGTTCATCACCACGAGCTGGCCGGCGACGTCCATCGCCTCCTCCTGGTCGTGGGTGACGAAGATCGTCGTCACGTTCATCTCCTCGTGCAGATTGCGCAGCCAGGTGCGCAGGTCCTTGCGGACCTTCGCGTCGAGCGCGCCGAACGGCTCGTCGAGCAGCAGCACCTGCGGCTGCACCGCGAGCGCCCGCGCCAGCGCCATCCGTTGCCGCTGCCCGCCGGAGAGCTGCGAGGGATAACGGTCGGCGAGGCCGGGCAGCTGCACCAGGTTCAGCAGCTCGTCGACCCGCTTGCGGATGTCCCCCTTCTTCCACTTGCGGATCTTCAGGCCGAAGCCGACGTTCTCGTACACGGTCATGTGCTTGAAGGCGGCGTAGTGTTGGAAGACGAAGCCCACTTCGCGCTTCTGCGTCGGCTTCTTCGACACGTCCTCGCCGTCGATCAGCACCCGGCCGGAGTCGAGCTCCTCGAGCCCGGCGATCGCCCGCAGGAGCGTCGACTTGCCGCTGCCGCTCGGCCCGAGCAGGGCCGTGAGGCTCCCGTCCGGAACCTCGATCGATACGTCGTCAAGCGCCTGAAAGTCCCCGAAGCTCTTGTTCGCTCCCTCGACTGAGATACCCATCAGGACGCCTCCTTTCGTTTGAGCAGGTTCATCGCCATCAGCACCACCAAGGCGAGGAGGGCCAACAGCACGGCGGCGCCGAAGGCGCCCGGGAGGTTGAAGTTCTCGTAGTTCTTCTCGACGAAGAGCGGCAGCGTCTGGGTCTCCCCGGCGATGTTCCCGGAGACCACCGAGACGGCGCCGAACTCGCCGAGCACACGGGCGGTGCAGAGGACGACGCCGTAGGCGACGCCCCAGCGGATCGCCGGCAGGGTCACCCGCCAGAAGGTCTGCCAGCCCGAGGCGCCGAGCGTCTCCGCCGCCTGCTCCTGTTCGGTGCCGATCTCCTGCAGCACCGGCACCGTCTCGCGGACCACGAAGGGCACCGAGACGAAGATGCAGGCGAGGATGATGCCGGGGGTCGAGAAGAGCACCTTGATCCCGGCTTCGGCGAGGCCCGGTTCGAACCAGCCCGCTTTGCCGTAGAGGAGGAAGAGGCAGAGGCCGATGACGACCGGGCTGATCGCGAACGGCAGGTTGATCACCGCGTCGATCAGCCAGTTGCCCTTCCACTTGTGGCGGACCAGGAGCAGCGAGCAGACGACGCCGAAGACGGTGTTCAGCGGCACCGCGATCACCACGGTGAGCAGGGTCAGCTTCAGCGCGTGGAGGCCGTCGCTCGAGGTGATCGCTTCGAACGGCGGTGCGATCCCTTCTTCGAAGGTCTTGTAGAAGAGCAGGATCAGCGGCGCGACCAGCAGCACGGCGATGTAGCCGAGGCCGAGGAAGCGCAGCCCCCAGCGGCTCCGCGCGTTGCTATTCACGCTCGTCCTCCTCCTTCTCGGTGGGGAGCGTCCCGGCGCCGCCGTCGGCGACCGGCATCAGGGTGAGGCCGCCGGCGCCCGCACCCTGGGCGCGTTCGTGGCGGGTGCCCCAGCGCTGGATCAGGGTGATGATCGCGAGGCAGGCCAGCGCCATCAGCAGGAGCACGACGGAGATCGCCGCCGCGCCCGATTCGTTGCCCTGTTCGATCTGCTGCCCGATCAGGATCGAGGCGACCGTGGTGTCCTTCTTGCCGCCGGCGAAGAGCAGGACCGAGCCGTACTCGCCGAGCGCCCGGGCGAAGGCCAGGGCGACGCCCGCCGCGAGGCCGGGGAGGAGGTTGGGGAAGATGATGCGGCGGAAGATCGTCAGGCCGCCCGCGCCGAGCGAGGCCGCCGCCTCCTCCATGTCGCGGTCCATCTCGATCAGGAGCGGCTGCACCGCGCGGACGACGAAGGGCAGGGTGACGAAGCAGAGGGCGACGACGATCGCCGTGCGGGTCAGCGCGATGTCGATCCCGACCGGGGAGTTCTTGCCCCAGAGCTCGATCAGGATCAGGCTGGCGACGATCGTCGGCAGCGCGAAGGGGAGGTCGATGATCGCGTTCAGGATCGACTTGCCGGGGAAGTTGTCCCGGACCAGGAGCCAGGCGACGATCGTGCCGAAGAAGGCGTTGATCGCGACGACGATCAGCGAGCAGACGAGGATCAGCTCGAGCGATTCCTTCGCCTGGGGGCTCGAGACCTGATCCCAGAAGTGGCCGAGGCCGGCGCTGAGCGATTTGTCGACCAGGGCCGCCAGCGGCAGCAGCACGATGATGCTGAGCCAGAGGACGACCATGCCCCGGCCGAGGCCCGCGCCGACCCCGGGCAGGCGAAAGTGCCTTGCCCGGGGCGGAGCGACCGGTGACTGTGCGGCGTGGGCCTCCATCGATCAGCCGGAGGTCGAGACGCCCAGGTCCTGCTCGATCTTGGCGACGGAGCCTTCTTCTTCGTCGAAGAACTCTTCCTTGACTTTCGCCCAGCCACCGAACTTGCTGATCTGGAACAGGCCCTTTTCGGGTTCCGGGAACTCTTTCGGGTTGACCAGTTTCTTGTTCACCGGCCGGTAGCCGTTTTCCGCCCACAGTTCCTGGCCTTCGTTCGACCAGAGGAACTTGAGGAAGTCTTCGGCCTGCGGCTCGGGGGCTTCCTTGGTGACCGCGATCGGCGTTTCGATCTCGATCGTGTACGGCGGGATGACGTATTCGACTTCTTCGCCTTCCTTTTCCGCCTTGATCGCTTCGTTCTCGTAGGTGAGGAGCACGTTGCCCTCGCCCTGGGAGAACGCGGAGAAGGCGTCGCGACCGCTGCCCGGCTGCGCGGTGGTCTTTTCGAGCACCGACTTCACCGCTTCCAGCGCTTCTTCTTCGGAGGCGCCTTCTTCGATCGCCGCGCCGTAGACGGCCATGATGTTCCAGCGGGCCGAGCCGGAGCTGAACGGGTTCGGGGTGATGATTTCGGCTTCTTCGTTTTCCTCCAGGTCCTTGAAGGATTTGATGCCGAGGGGGTTGCCCTTTTCGACCAGGATCACGACCAGGGAGGTCGTGGCGATCCCCTTCTCGGGCCCTTGGTCCCAGTCTTTGGAGACGATTTCGCCTTCTTCGACCAGCCGTTCCATGTCGGAGCCGGTGGAGAAGTGGACGATCGACGCGGGCTGGCCCGCCGCGACCGCGCGGCTCTGGTCGCCGGAGGCGCCGAAGGAGTCGCTGAAGCTGACGCCCTTGCCCTGCGGCGTCTTCTCGAAGGCCGGCTGGAGGGTTTCGGTGTAGACCGATTCCGGGGTCGAGTAGCCGACCACGCTGAGCTTGGCGCCTCCCGAGGAGCCTCCGCTCGATTCTTCGCCCGTCGAGGCGCCGGTGCTGCTGCTTCCGCCACCGCAGCCGGTGACGATCAGAGCGACCAACAGAGTGACGAGCGCGGCGGGGAGGCCGATCGTCACGCCGCGCCGCCGGGTGGTGCGAGCGTTCCGCATCTAGGTTGTTCCTTCCTTTTTCGACTAACTAGCTAAACAATGGAAGGTGATGACCGTAGCACAAAGTCGAGCGACAAAGTAAGGAATTGCGATCACCCGAAAGGCTTTCCCTTTCGCACGCGAGATCGGAGCCGGGCGCGTTCGCACTTTCCCGCGGATAGCGGGGATTACTGCGCACGCACTGGCCGGGGCGGGGCCTGGCGGTTAGGGTCGGCGCATGGAGGCGGGGGTCTCAAGGACGCCGGAGGAGCGGCTGCGCGGGCTGCCCGACTTCCCCTTCGAGTCCTCCTACGAGGAGGTCGACGGGCTGCGGCTCGCCTACCTCGACGAGGGCGAGGGACCGCCGGTCGTCTTCTTCCACGGCGAGCCGACCTGGTCGTTCCTCTGGCGCAAGGTGATCCCGCCGGTTCGCGACGCGGGCTTCCGCTGCATCGCCCCCGACTACGCCGGCTTCGGCCGCTCCGACAAGCCCACCGACGTCGGCTTCTACACCTACGACCGCCACGTCGAGCTGATCGCGGAGCTGCTCGGGCGGCTCGGGCTGCGCGGCGCGACCGCGGTCGTCCACGACTGGGGCGGACCGATCGGACTGCGGCTGGCGGTCGAGCACCCGGACTGGTTCGAGCGCCTGGTCGTGATGGAGACCGGCCCGTTCACCGGGCACCAGCGGATGAGCGACGCCTGGCTCGCCTTCCGGGACTTCGTCCGGAACGCCGAGGAGGTGCCGGTCGGGATGCTCGTGCGGGGCGGCTGCAAGCACGATCCGGGCGACGAGGTGATCGCCGCCTACGAGGCCCCTTATGTGGACGCCGCCTCGAAGGCGGGCGCGCGGGCCTTCCCGCTGATCCTGCCGACCGAGCCCGACGCGCCCGGCGCCGCGGCGGGCAAACGCGTCGCCGACGCCCTGCGCGAGGACGAGCGCCCGACCCTGGTGCTGTGGGCGGAGGACGACCCGGTGCTGCCGTTCGCGGTCGGCGAGCGGGTCTCCGCCCAGCTGAACTTCCCACCGCCGCGCCCGATCGCCGACGCCTCCCACTTCCTCCAGGAGGACGCGGGCCCCGAGATCGGCGCGATCATCGCCGCCTGGCTGACCTGAGGTGGCGTGGGGGCGCCTCGCGGTGTCCTCGGTCGCTGGCCTTCGGGTCACGCACGGGAGTGCGCTCCCCTCGTCTCGCTTCCTGCGTCCTTGCGAGGCTGGCCCACGCCACCTCAGGTCGGCAGGGCGCCGAGGCCGCGGGACTTCGCCACCGTGGTGACCAGGTCGTGGTGGGTGCGGTCGCGGAGGAGCTCGACGCGGCGCGGCGGCCCCGAGTCGCCGACCCAGGTGACGGTCCCGGGCCAGTAGGAGTTCGGCGGCTCGCCGGGGTTGTGGAGCGGGGTCGAGAAGACCCAGTTGCCGGTGTTGTGGAGCTCGCCGCCGCCGGGCAGCCGCCAGGCGCCTTCCTCGGGGCGCGGGCCGCCGCGGTGGGTGTGGCCGGTGATCACGTGGGCGGAGTCGACGCCGAGCCGGCGCGCCATCTCGGTCCCGCCGGCGACGCCGCTGCGGAAGATCGCCGCACCGCTGATGTCGGCGTCGAATTCGGCGTGCAGCAGGCGGTTGACGCCGGCGACGGCGAGCGGGAAGGCGGCGCGGATCGCCCGCACCTTGGCCCGGCGGGCGCGGCTGCGGTCGGGGCGCGCGCCCGCGAGGACTTCCCAGGCCGCTTCGGAGGGGCCGCGGTCGCGGGCGCGCGGACGGCGCCGCATCGACTGGGCGGCTCCGTTGGCGAGCCCGTAGATCGGGCGGAGGAGGCGCTCGTAGTCGTCCGGGGTCGCCCGCTCGGGCAGCGCGCCGGCGATGTGCGCGGCGAGGGCGACGGCGACGCACTCGGCCCGCGGCAGGGTGAGGTGGACGTCCATGTAGTTGCCGTGCGTCGCGTAGACGTCGTCGCGCAGCCAGATCCCCGGGTAGGCGATCCGCAGGCGCGCCGGGGCGAGGGCGGCGGCGATCGCCGCGGTCGGGCCGGGGGAGGGGTCGGCGCCGGCGTCGAGGGCGAGCGGCGCGCCGGCCATCGAGAGCTCGTCGAGCAGCGGCTCGGCGAGGCGCGCGTCGTGGTTGCCGGGGACGAGCACGACCTCGATGTCGCCGAGCGCGGCGCCGATCTCGGCGAGCGCCGGCAGCGCCAGGTCGAGCGCCGCGCCGAGCGGCCGGTCGCGCAGCTCGATCGCGTCGCCGAGCAGGATCAGGCGGTCGGCGCCGCGCAGCTCGTCGATCAGGACGGCGCGGATCTCGGCGTCGCGGAGGATGTCGCTGCCACCCCTGGTGCCGAGGTGGAGGTCGGAGACGATTGCCGTAGCCATGTATGTGACCTTCTACCGAAGTGGGCTTGCCGGCCCCCGCTACACTGCCGCAAATGTATTCATTTGGTGAAGAGCAGATTGCGTCGGCGAACGGGATCGAGCTCTGTTACCAGGAGATGGGGGACCCCGACGGCGAGCCGCTGGTCCTCGTGATGGGCCTGGCGACGCAGATGATCGCCTGGTTCGACGGCCTCTGCAGCCTCCTCGCCGACCGCGGTTTCCGCGTCATCCGCTTCGACAACCGCGATATCGGCCGCTCCACCACGCTCGACTGGATGGGCATGCCGAGCCGGACCGACCTGTTGCTCGGGCGACGCTCGAGCGCGCCGTACCTGCTCAGCGACATGGCCAAGGACACGGTCGGCCTGCTCGACTTCCTCGAGATCGAGCGCGCCCACGTGGTCGGGGCGTCGATGGGCGGGATGATCGTCCAGCAGATGGCGATCAACCACTCGCACCGGCTGCGCTCGCTGACCTCGATCATGTCGACGACCGGCAGCCGCCGCACCGGCCAGCCGAGCCTCAAGGCGTTCGGTCTGATGTTGGGCGATCCGCCGACGACGCGTGACCAGGTGATCTCGCGGGCGGTGAAGACCTTCAAGGTGATCGGCTCGCCCGGCTTCCCCTTCGAAGAAGACGTCGTCCGCGAGATGGCGGCGACCTCCTACGATCGCGGCCACTCGGCGGCCGGGGTGGCGCGCCAGCTGATGGCGATCCTCGCCTCCGGCGACCGCACCCAGGGCCTTCACCACGTCCAGATCCCCAGCCTCGTCATCCACGGCACCCGCGACCCGCTGGTCAAACCGTCCGGCGGGCGGGCGACCGCGAAGGCGATCCCGGGGGCGCGGCTGATGATGATCGACGGCATGGGCCACGATCTGCCGCGCGACATGTGGCCGACCTTCGCCGAAGCGATCGACACCAACGCGGCGCGCGCCGATCGCTTCGTGGCCTACGCGCCGGCGCCCGCGCCGCAGGCGCAGGTCGTGCGGCGCCCCGCGCCGCTGCGCGCGCCGGGGTCGCGGCCCGCCGAGTCGACCGGCCACGCCTGAGCACCCGGACGTCCGTCCGCTTTAGCCGCGAGAATTATTGAGCGAATCAAGTCTGGCTGTGCGGTGGCCGATCAACTGGCCACCGGAGTCGTTCCTTGAGCCAGCAACCGCCGTCGCCGCCCAACCAGCCGCCGTCTTCACCGGGCCCGCCGCCCTGTCCGCCGCCGTACGGGTGGCAGGGGACGAATCGCGCGCCCGCCCTCGGCCGCTCCGGTGACCCGCCGCCGGGGTTCGGGATCCGGCGGCTCCTCGGCCTGCTCGGCATCCTCGGGCTCGTCGCGCTCGGCTTTCTCCTCTTCTTCGCCCTGCGCGGTGGGTCGAGTGGCCTGAACCCCGTGGCCGCGGCGGCCGAGCGCACGGCGCGGATCTCGGGCGGCAAGCTGGCGATGGAAGTCCGCTACTCGGTCGACGGCAGCGAAAAGTCGATCGTCGCCAACGGCAGCGGCCGCTTCGACGCCCGCAGCGGGCTGACCGAGGCCGAGCTGGTCGTGCCGTCGCCGAGCGGGGGCGCGGTGCGGATCGAATCGGTCGGCGGCGACAGGGTCGTCTAC
>DASZUH010000222.1:0-1769 GCA_035547715.1 Solirubrobacterales bacterium | reverse complement strand
CGCGGGCAGCCCGGCCAGCAGCGGCGTGTCGAAGAGGCCCGGGGCGATCGAGACGACCCGCACCGCGCGGTCGGCCAGCTCGCGCGCCGCCGGCAGGGTCAGCCCGGCGACGCCGGCCTTGGAGGCGGCGTAGGCGACCTGGCCGACCTGGCCCTCGTAGGCGGCGATCGAGGCGGTCGTCACGCAGACGCCGCGGTCGCCGTCGGCGACCGGCCCCGTCGCGACCATCGCCGCGGCGGCGCAGCGCAGCACGTTGATCGTGCCGAGCAGGTTGACCGCGAGCACCCCGGCGAAGTCCCCGAGCGGCGTCGGGCGGCCCTTTCGCACCAGCTTCGTCGGCGTGCCGATCCCGGCGCAGTCGACCGCGATCCGCAGGTCGCCCAGCGCGCCCGCGGCGGCGACCGCGTCCTCGACCGACGCGGCGTCGGCGACGTCGCAGCCGACCGCGGCGCCGCCGATCTCCGCGGCCACCGCGGCGGCCCGCCCCGCCGCCAGGTCGGCGACCAGCACCCTCGCGCCGCCCGCCGCCAGCCGGCGCGCCGTCGCCTCCCCCAGCCCCGAGGCGCCGCCGAAGACGGCGGCGACCGAACCGTCGATCTGCATCCTTCCCCCCTCCTATCCGCCCGACCGGGCGAGGTGCCTGGCGATCACCAGGCGCTGGATCTGGTTGGTCCCCTCGAAGATCTGCATCACCTTCGCCTCGCGCATGTGGCGCTCGACCGGGAACCCCCTGGTGTAGCCGAAGCCGCCGAGGACCTGGACCGCGTCGGTCGTCACCCTCATCGCCGCGTCGGTGGCCACCAGCTTGGCGACCGCGGCCTGGCGCGAGAAGGGCAGGCCGCGGTCGCGGCGCCGGGCCGCCTCCAGGGTGACGGCGCGGGCCGACTCGACCGCCGCCGCCATGTCGGCGAGCAGGAAGCCGAGGCCCTGGTGGTCGATGATCGGCCGGCCGAAGGTCCGGCGCTCCCCCGCGTAGGCGACGGCGTGGTCGAGCGAGCCCTGGGCGAGGCCGGTGGCGACCGCGGCGATCCCGAGCCGGCCCGAGTCGAGCGCCCGCAGGGCGATCGCCAGGCCCTCGCCCTCGGCGCCGATCAGGCGGTCGGCCCCGAGGGCGACGCCGTCGAGGTCGATCGTCGCGGTGGTCGAGCCGGTCAGGCCCATCTTGCGCTCGGGGGCCGCCGCGCTCAGGCCGGGCGCGTCGCCCGGGGCGAGGAGGCAGGAGATGCCGTGGCGGGGGTCGGCGGAGGTGCGGGCGAAGAGCGTGTAGAAGTCGGCCTCGCCGCCGTGGGTGACCCAGGCCTTGGAGCCGGTCACCCGCCAGCCCCCGCCGTCGCGGACGGCGCGGGTGCGCATCGCCGCCGGGTCCGATCCGGCCCCGGCCTCCGAGAGGCAGTAGGCGCCGAGCAGGTCGCCGCCCAGCATCTCCCCCAGCCGGCGCCCGCGCTGCCCCTCGGTGCCGAAGGTCGCGAGCGGCCAGCAGGACATCACGTGGACCGAGACGCCGACGCCGACCGAGGCCCAGACCGCGGCGATCTCCTCGAGCGCCTGCAGGTAGACCTCGTAGGGCTGGCCGGCGCCGCCGAGCCGCTCCGGGTAGGGCATGCCGAGGAAGCCGAGGCCGCCGAGGGTGCGGAAGACGTCGCGGGGGAAGGCCGCCTCCTCCTCGGCGGCGGCGACCCGTGGCGCCAGCTCCTCGCGGGCCACGGCGCGGGCGAGGCCGACGATCTCCTCGGCCTCGGGGGTGGGGAGGTTGCGCTCGGCGGGCATCG
>DASZUH010000221.1:0-14602 GCA_035547715.1 Solirubrobacterales bacterium | reverse complement strand
GTCCACGGCTTCGACCTCGACCGGGCGCGGTGCGCGGCGGCGGCCGCGGCGGGCGTGCGGATCGCCGGCTCGACCGCCGAGCTGGTCGGGCGGGGCGAGCTGCTGGTGACGATGCTGCGGACCGGTGCCCAGACCGAGGCGCTGCTGCTGGGCGCGGGCGGCGTCGCCGACCTGGCGGCCGGCGGGCCTCGCGACGTGGTCGTGATGAGCACGCTCGACCCGCCCGCGATGGAACGGCTCGCCGCGGCGTGCGCGGCGCGCGGGCTGACGATCTTCGACGTGCCGGTGAGCGGCGGCGTCCGCGGCGCCGAGGCCGCGACGCTCTCGATCATGGCCTCCGGCGAAGCCGCCGGCCTGGAGCGGATCCGGCCGCTGCTCGAGCCGCTCGGCGCCCGCATCCACGTGCTCGGCGAGCGCCCCGGGATGAGCCAGGCGGCCAAGCTCGCCAACCAGGTGATGATGGCGGTGGCGATCGCCGGCACCTACGAGGCGCTCGGCCTGGCCGGCGACTACGGGATGGAGCCGGGGCCGGTGATCGAGGCGGTGCTCGACGGCACCGGCCAGAGCTGGCCACTCGCCCACTGGGACTGGATGCGCAGCCTGTGGGAGGACTACGAGCCCGAAAACGCCCTCGACATCCTCGACAAGGACCTCAAGGCGGTGATGGCGGCGGTGCGCGAGCGCGGCGCCGACATGCCGGTCACCGAGGCCACCTTCGCCCGCCTGACCGAGCTCTGGGACAGCTCCCGTGCCGCCGCTATTCGAGCTCGAAATAACGGCTGAAGTAGCCGAGGTGGCGGCGCATCGCCTCGCGCGCGGCGTCCGGGTCGGAGGCGGCGACGGCGTCGACGACCTCGTCCAGATGCGACAGCACCTGCCCGGGATCGACCTCCTGCACCTCCTCGGAGAAGCGCCGGAAGGCGGTCGCCGTCGCCCCGGCGAAGCCGACCAGCAAGGGGTTGTGGCTCGCCTCGGCGAGGGCGCGATGGAAGCCGACGTCGGCGCCGAGCGCCGCCTCCGCGCCGAGCTCGCCGGGCTCCGCCGGCAGCGCCTCGCGCAGCAGCTCGAGGTCGGCGTCGGTCCGCACCTGGGCCGCCGTCGCCGCGCTCCGCAGCTCGAGGTCGAAGCGCACCGCGAAGAGCTGGCCGTAGTCGAGCGTCTTCATCCCCAGCGACAGCGAGATCACTTCGCCGACCGACGCGCCCAGCGCCTGCAGCGAGAGCTCCGCCACCCGGTAGCCGCCGGTGCGGCCGCGGGCCGAGACCAGGACGTGATCGGCGCGCAGGGTGCGGAGCGCCTCGCGCACGGTCGGCCGGCTGACGCCGAACATCTCGGCCATCGTCTGCTCGCTGGGCAGGCGGTCGCCGGGGCCGAGCGAGCCCTCGAGGATCGAGTCGCGGATCGAGGCGACGATCTGCTCCGGGGCGGTGCGCACCCGCGCCGCCCGCAGCCCACCGCCGTCGGAGTCCGCCGCGCTCACGCGCCCGATCGTAAACCCATTTTCCAATGAGCTACGCAGTCGGAATCGACGTCGGCGGCACCTTCACCGACTTCGTCGTCGTCGACCAGGACGACCTCACCTATTGGGCGCACAAGTCGCCGAGCACGCCGGAGGACCCCTCGCGGGGGCTGCTCCGGGGACTGCGCGAGATCGCCGCGCTGCTCGACCTCGAGGAGGCCGAGTTCCTCGCCCGCCTCGAGCTGATCGTCCACGGCACCACCGTCACCACCAACGCGGTGCTGACCGGCAACGGCGCCGCGACCGGGCTGCTCACCACCGAGGGGTTCCGCGACGTGCTCGAGATGCGCCGCGGCGTGCGCAGTCGCCGCCACCTCTACGACAACAAGTACACGGCGCCGCCGCCGCTCGTCCCCCGCTCCCGCCGCCTCCCGGTGAGCGAGCGGATCGACGCGGCGGGTGAGGTGCGGGCGCCGCTCGACGAGGCCGGCCTCGAGGCGGCGGTGCGGGCGCTCCTGGGCGACGGCGTCGAGGCGCTCGCGGTCTGCTTCATGCACGCCTACCGCAACGACGAGCACGAGCGGGCGGCGCGGGCGGTCGTCGAGCGGCTCGCCCCCGACCTCTTCCTCTCCGTCTCCTCCGAGGTCCTGCCCCAGGTGCGGCTGACCGACCGGGTGTCGACGACGGTGATGAACTCCTACGTCGGCCCGGTGCTGCGCCGCTACGTCGAGGCGCTCGTCGCCGGCCTCGGCGACCTCGGCTTCGCCGGGACGCTCCTGGTGATGCAGTCCAACGGCGGCGTCGCCACCCCGGAGATGATCGCCAGGCTGCCCGCCTCGACGGTGCTCTCCGGCCCGGCCGGCGGCCCGGTGGCGGGGCTCGCCCACGCCCGCGAGCGCGGCGTCGCCGACTGCATGGTCGTCGACATGGGCGGCACCAGCTACGACGCCTCGATCGTCGCGGGCGGCGAGGTGACGATCACCCGTGAGGGCGAGATCGACCGCAACCCGATCGCCCTGCCGATGACCGACGTGCTGACGATCGGCGCCGGCGGCGGCTCGATCGCCTGGCTCGACGACGGCGGCCTGCTGCGGATGGGCCCGCAGAGCGCGGGCGCCGACCCCGGCCCGATCGCCTACGGCCTCGGCGGCACCGAGCCGACCTGCACCGACGCCGACCTCGTCCTCGGCTACCTCGATCCCGACTTCTTCCTCGGCGGGCGGATGCGGCTCGACGTCGAGGCGGCCCGCGAGGGGATCCGGACGAGGATCGCCGACCCGCTCGGGCTCGAGGTCGAGGCGGCGGCCGCGGCGATGCACGAGGTGATCACCCTGATGATGGCCGCCGGGACCAAGGACCTGGCGCTGCGGCGCGGCTTCGATCCGCGCGAGCTGCTGCTGATCGCGGGCGGCGGCGCGGGCGGCCTGCACGCCGGGCCGATCGGCGCCGAGCTCGACATCGACCGCATCGTGCTGCCGCGCGTCTCCTCCGTCCTCTGCGCCTTCGGCATGCTGCTCGCCGACCTGCGCCACGACTACGTGCGGAGCTTCCACCACGAGTGGGGCGAGCTCGACCCGGCCGCGGCGGCGGCGCTGGTCGCCGCGATGGAGGCCGAGGGGATGGAGGCGCTGGCCTCGGAGGGGACGGCGGCGGGCGACCGCTCGCTCGTCGCGAGCGCCGAGATGCGCTACCGCGGCCAGCATCACGAGGTCTCGGTGCCCTTCGACCCGGCCGACCTGGCGCCGGGGAGGACCGAGGCGATCGCCGCCGACTTCCACCGCCTGCACGAGCGGCTCTACGGCTTCAGCTCGCCGGACCGGCCGCTGGAGACGATCGCGCTGCGGGTCTCGGTGCGCGGGCGCCGGCCCGCGCTGCGGCTCGGCCGCCCGACGGCGACGGGCAGCGAGCCGCCGCGGCGCGGCTCGCGGCGCGCCTGGCTCCCCGAACGGGGCGAGTCGGCCGAGGTGCCGGTGCTCGACGCCGACGCGATGCTGCCCGGCCACCGCTTCGAGGGCCCGGCGCTGGTCGAGGGCGTCAACACGACCGTGATCGTGCCGGAGCGCTTCGACCTCCTCGTCGACCGCTCGAACAGCTTCGTGCTCTACCGCAAGGGACTGGAGGAAGAGTGAGCGAGACGAACCGGGCGGGCGGGCGCCGCGCCGACGACCCGATCCTGACCTCGATCATCGCCAACCGCCTGCGCTCGATCGGCGAGCGGATGGGCGTCGTGGTCGAACGGAGCGCGCGTTCGCCGCTCCTGGTCGAGGGGCGCGACTTCTCGGTCGGCATCTACGACGTCGACGGCACCCTGGTCGAGCAGACCGAGTACATCCCGGTGCTCGGCTACGCGACGACGCCGGGGATGCGGGCGATCGCCGAGCGCTTCGTCGGCAAGGTCGAGCCGGGCGACGCGATCCTCCATAACGACCCCTACAGCGGCGGCAACCAGCTCTCGGACTGGAAGGTGACGAAGCCGGTCTTCCACGCGGGCGAGCACGTCGCCTGGGTCGTGATCGTCGCCCACCAGGCCGACATCGGCGGCGCCGTCCCCGGCACCTACAACCCGCACGCCACCGACATGTGGCAGGAGGGGCTGCGGATCCCGCCGGTGAAGATCATCGAGCGCGGCGAGCGGCGGGCCGACGTCTGGGAGCTGATCTTCGGCAACGTGCGGCTCGACATCGTCGCCGACGACGTCGACGCGATGATCGGGGCGTGCACGGTGGGCGAGCGCGAGATGGGCGCGCTGCTCGAGGTCTACGGGACCGCGGCCTATCGGGGCGCGGTCGCGGCGCTCCTCGATGCCGCCGAGCGCAGCGCCGGGGAGGCGATCCGCCGGATCGAGGACGGCACCTACCGGGCCGAGCTGACCGTCCACGACGACGGCATCGACCACGAGGGCGAGTGGACGATCCGGCTCTGCGTGCGGGTCACGGGCGAGCGGATCGCCTTCGACTTCGCCGGGACCGACGCCCAGGCGAGCGGCTACATCAACACGCCGCGGGCGGTGACGATCTCCGCGGTGATGATCGCCTTCTTCATGATCGCCGAGGGCGAGATCCCCCACAACGACGGCGTGTTGCGGCGGATCGAGGTGCTGACCCCGCGCGGCAGCCTGGTCAACCCGGAGTTCCCGGCGCCGACCTGCTTCGGCAACCACGTCGCCGACCAGCTGGCGGCGGTGATCATGCTGGCGCTGGCGCCGGCCGTGCCGGGGCGGGTGACGGCGGGCTGGAACGCCCTGCTCGCCGCGACCGTGAACGGTGTCGACCCGCGGTCCGGCCGCCCCTACGTCGACATCCTGCTGAACGCCTGCAAGGGCGGCGGTGGTGGGACCGAGGGCGCCGACGGCTTCGACCACATCGGCCTGATCGGCTCGGGCGGCGCGATCGCCGCCCAGGACCCGGAGATGTTCGAGCTCGTCAACCCCCACCTGCTGCGCCGCTACGAGTACATGCCCGACTCGGCCGGGGCGGGGCGTTGGCGCGGCGGCCTCGGCGTCGTCACCGAACTGGAGTTCCTCGACGAGGGCGCCGAGGCGAGCATCTTCGGCGACGGCGACCTGCCCTCGACGGCCGCCTTCGGCCTCTTCGGCGGCGGCCCCGGCTCGGTCAACGAGATCGACTTCACCTTCCCCGACGGCCACGTCCACCGACCCCACCTGAAGGACCTCGTGAGCGGCATCCCCCGCGGCACCGTCTACCGCCAGGTCGCCGGCGGCGGTGGCGGCTACGGCGACCCCCGCGAGCGCGACCCCGACACCGTCCGCCGCGACCTCCGCAACGGCGTGATCAGCGAGCGCGCAGCCCGCGAGCTCTACGGCCTGGGCGACGGGTCTTAGGCGGCGGCGCAAGCTGGCGCCCGGAGCGGCGAGGGAAGGGCCGCGGGGAAAGGGACGCGGCCGTCCCGTCCACGACCCGGGCGGGCTGTGGCCGTGGCCGGGACGGCCGGGTGTGCAGGAAGAGGTCAAGGGTCCGTGCGTCCCGTGGGAGAGACGCGCATGATCCGCCACGAAGGCCCAAGGTCCATGACAGGCCTCATGTTGATGGGCCGAAAAGCGCTGATATAGAGCGCTTTTCGGCCCATCAACGTGGCGTGCGCTCGGGACCGTGACGGGAGCGTGGGGTTCGTCGCGTCCCCGTGACCGGAAGGGCCCGGGCGTACGTGGTCCGTGACGAAGACCCATGGAAGGTCACGGTCCCTCCCCACTTCCCCATCACGCAGATCCGCCTACCGGACTTTGACCCCACCATGGTGGGGTCAAAGTCCGGTACGCGTCATCGGCCCGATCCGCGGGTGACCGAAGGCATGAGGATCCGTGACGAACCGGGCGGGACCGTGACGGAAGCCCGCACCTCGCCCCGTCCCTGTGACCGCTTCCCTACGAACCCCCCACGTCCCGGGCACAATCGAGCTTTAGGACGTGACGTTGCGGGCGATTTCGCCGACTCTGATCGCGGTGATGCGGATGTCCTGCATGCCGATGATGTTGTAGGGGCCTTCGTAGTAGCAATCGATCGTCACCTGACCTGGTTCGGCGAAGGTGTGGACGAGCTGCATCGGCAGGAGTTCCTGGTCGTAGGCGGTGATGGACGGGGCGAAGCGGTTGTTGTTGTCGAGAAAGGCGTCGACTTCGTCGGCGTCGTTGCCGGCGCGCAGGCGGCAGGACACGAGGTAGAGCTGGCTTTCGGTCGACATCGCCACCATCCGCGCCTGGATCGCGTAGGAGCCCGCCGGGACCGAGAGCGAGGCGACGGTGCCGCGGAAGAAGGGGCTGAGCATGGTCTCTTCCTTGTGGAGGAAGGCGTAGACGGCCGAGGGGCCCTCTTCGCCTTGGGGACCCGGCGCGCCGGGCGCTCCCTGCGGGCCCGGCGGCCCGACCGGTCCCGCCGGCCCATCCGGTCCCGCCGCCCCCTGCGGGCCGCGCGGGCCGGTGATCGCCCTCTTCGCGGCGTCGCTCAGTTTCGCCGGCGTCACCGCGCCCTTGTGCAGCTCTTCGGTCCCGACCGATTCCTTCGGCAGCTTGAACGCCGCGTAGCCGACCCCGCCGAGCGCGACGAAGAGCGCCAGGCAGGCGACGACGTTGGCGAACGTCAGGTGCCGGACCACCCGATGTGCCCTAGCCGACTTCACGCAGGTGCTCCCGGAAGCCGGCCCCGAACGGGGTCGGGGCGCCGTCATAGTTTTCGATCAGGGTCGGGCCGCCGTCGCAGGTCCAGCCGCCGCCCGCGTCCCAGGCCCAGGCGAGGTAGGAGACGCCGTGCCGGTCGGCCCAGTCCATATAGGGGTCGATGTAGGAGTCGCCGCAGTCGCCCTCGCCGATCTCCCCGCTCACCACCGGGTAACGGCGGGCGATCCCGGCCAGGGTCGCCCGACAGCCCCCGGCGCAGGCCGCAAAGTCGTAGGTGTGGTTGGAGGCGACCTCGGCGTGGGCCGGGTCGGGCGGCAGGTGGGCGAGCCAGCCATCCAGGTTCCGCGACCAGTCGAGGCCGCCGAGCAGGACCGGCTGCCGCGCCCCGGTCGAGCGGACCGCCGCCACCAGTTCGGCCATCCCCGCCGCCCGGTAGGAGCCCACTTCTTCGGCTTCCACCTGGCACCCGTGCTCCCAGCAGGCCCAGCCGATGTCGTGCGGCTCGGTGTAGAGGTCGAAGAGGACCGCCCGGTCGCCCTTGTATTCGGCGGCGACGCCGCGCCAGAAATCGGGCGCGTGGTCGGCGTCGGCCATCGGCGGGATCGAGGTCGCCTGCTCTTCGCCCGGCGCGGCCAGCTCGAGGTTCAAGATCACGTAGAGGCCGGCGCGCTCGAGCTTCGACACGTAGGCGTGGATCGCGGCGCGGTAGGCGGCGCCGCCGAGATTCGGCGCGATGCCGCTGATCCCCAGCCAGCAGGTCTCGTTGAGCGCCACCCGTACCGAGTTGACGTGCCAGCTCTTCATCGCCCGGATCGAGGCCATCGTCGCCGGCCCGTCGAAGAAGCCCCACCCTTGTTGGCAGGCGTACTCGCTGCCGGAGCGGTTGACGCCGCGCAGCTGCACCGGGTCCCCGGCACGGTCGACCAGGTGGTTCCCGCGGACCCCGATCCAGGGCGCCGCCGCCGCGCCGGCCGGAACGAGGGCCGCGGCGCAGGCGGGCACCGCGGCGAGGACGAGGGCCGCGAGCAGCGCGCCGGGGAGCCGCCCGCCCCGCGCGAGTAGCCCGGTCGGGAGCCGCCCGCGCCGTGCCCCGCTCAACAGCAGCTGCACCCGATGACCTCCGCGCAGCAGATCATCCCGCCGTCGACGGAGTCGCACGGGCAGCAGTTGTCGCCGCCGTAGCAGCACAGCGTGCCGCTGCAGAGCGTCGTCCCGGAGGGGCAGGTCGAGCTGGTTCCGCCAGCCGATACCGGATGGGCCGGCGGCGGCGCCGTTTCGCCCAGCCCCGCGCATTCGATCTTCGTGCAGTTGTCGGATTCTTCGAGGAACGTCTTCGCCACGCGCGCCATGCAGGCGGCGCGTTTCGAGGCTTCGGTCGGCTTCATCCCCTTCTTGCCTTTGCCCCCTTTGCCCCCTTTGCCGCCTTTCCCACCCCCACCGCCGCCGCCTTTCGGCCGCAACATCGCCCGTCCGGCGTTCGGCGTTTCGCCCTTGCATCTGGCGACCGCCGCCTGGGTCCGCTGCGCCGAGCGCGAGAGGCAGTTGAGACAGTCTTCGGTGCTGTTCTGGGCCCTCAGCCGGCGGTTCGCGTAGGCAAGGGCGCCGGGCGCGAACGGCGCGACCACGGCCGCCACGGCGGCCCCGCGCAGAACCCCGCGACGGGTCGTCTCGGGCGGCACCGCCGCGAACTGCCGCGACATGCGGTCGAACCAGTGCATCAGCCGCGCCTCTCCACCTCAGCCGAGCCTCTCCACCGCGCGCTGCAGTTCGCTGCTCGCCCGTTCCATCCCGACCGCCCCGAGTTCGGCTTCCTGCTTGGCTTCTTCGCCTTCCATGGCGACCGCGGCGGCGAGGTTGTCGAGGGCGCCTTCCATCCGGCGCAGCGCCTTCATCGCCCCGCTGCGGCCCGGGTTGCCGGTTTCGATCGAGGCCACGTGCCGGTTCAGCTCGCGGAAGTAGTCGTGCAGCCGGGAGATCGGCGCGCGGGCCCCCGCCGGCAGCGCGGCGCCGCCCGCCTCCGCCCCGTGGGCCGCTTCGAGGCTCGTGCCGAGCGCTTCGATCGCCGCTTCCAGCGGCACGCTCGGGGTTTCCAGCAGCGCCCTCAGTTCCCGGGCGCCGGGATCGTGGCTCATCGCCGTCCTTCGACCATCGTCACCTGCAGCGGCGGCCGGGGCGTCGGAGCGCGCGCCGGCCGGGCCGACGCCGCCAGCAGCTCGGCGACCCGGTCGGTGCCCTGCACCGGCTCGGCGGCGACGCGACCGCTGCCGTCGACGACCACGGCGCCCGGCATCCCGGAGACGCCGAGGGCGCGGGCGAGCTCGAAGTCCTCCTGCAGCAGCACCAGCCCGAGCCCGTGCTCGGAGGCCTTGACCCGGTTGTCCTCGGCGTCGCCGAGGCTCATCACCACCGGCAGCGGACCGTCGCCCGGCTCGTGCTGGAGGCGGCCGACCTCGGGCAGGATCGGATTGCAGGCGTGGCAGCCGGGGTCGCCGAAGACGAGGATCAGCTCGCCCGCGGCGGCGAGCAGTTCGACCAGGCTGACCGGGCGACCGTCGACGTCGGGGAGGGTGAACTGCGGGACCCGCCTGCCGGTGTGGCGCGGCGCGGCCGCCGCGAGCGCGGCCCCGCCCGCACCGGCCTCGAGCGCGTCGAGCCGCGCCAGCAGGCGACCGTTCTGACGCATCACCTGCCAGGCCAGCGCGAGGGCGAGGGCGGCGGTCGCCAGGGCCAGGCCGCCGAGGACGGCAAGCGCCGCGGTCGCGCTCATCCCGCCGACCCAGGCGACCGCGCTCGGCCCGGGGTCTCCCCACCCCGCCCCGGCGACGAGCGCCGCCGGGACCATCAGCGCGAGGTTCCGCGCCAGGGTCCGGCGCGAGACCGGGGCCGCGCCGAGCGAGCCGAAGCAGTTGCAGTCGACCGCCTCCTCGCGCCGCAGCGTGAGGACGATCGCGAGGCTGAAGGCGGCGAGCAGGAGGAGCGCCGCGACGGCGGCGTAGGGGGAGCTCGCCGCCGGGAGGAGGGCGAGGGCGACGGCCAGCTCGACGATCGGCAGGCCGACGGCGACGGGGCGTCGCATCGCGCCGGGGAGGCGGAAGGCCGCGACCGTCTCTTCGGTCTGCGCCCGCCGCCCGAGCTTGCCGAGTGCGGCGAGGGCGAAGACCGCGGCGAGGAGGACGCGCGCGGCCAAGACGAGGACGCCAAGGCTCACGGGGAGACCCAGCCGTCGTCGATGTGCGGGAGAAGCAGTTCGATCAGGTCGGCGTCGGTGCCGGGGACCGTGTGGCCGTTCGCGATATCCCCGGGTTCGTCGTAGTGGTTGCCGTCGACCTCGATCCGCTGCAGCGGGAACCCGGCGGCGATCATCGCGTTGGTCTCTTCCCGCACGCCCGCGATCGGGTACTCGGTGTCCTGCAGGTGGGCGAGGTGGACGACGTGGAACTTCCACGACGCCGCCGCCAGCGACGCCGCCTCGGTCGAGCCGGTGTCCCGGAACGGCGAGGTGTTCTCGGCGAGCACCCCGGCGAACTGGTTCGAGTCGTAGAAGGCGAGCCGATAGGCGAGGTCGCCGCCGGAGGAGTAGCCGCCGAGGATGATCCGGTGGCGGTCGATGTTGAAGTGGGTCTCGACGTCGGCGATCGCGTTCAGCACCAGGCCCTGGTCGGTGTCCGGGTTCCAGCAGTCGTCGTCACGGCCGCCGACCGCGATCGAGATCCAGTCGCGCGGCCGCGCTTCCGGGCCGACCGTTTCCGGGCTCACCGTGTAGATGTCCCCGGAGCTCTCGCCGCCGCAGCCGTGCAGCCAGACGAGGAGCTTGGTCGGGGTCTGGCCGGAGGCGTCGTAGGAGGCGGGGACGTCGAGCCAGTAGTAGCCGTTGCCGGCGTCGTTCAGGACCTGCGGCATTTCCGCTTCGAAGGGGATCGGGGCGCTCGGCACGGTGGAGGTGGAGGCCGGGGGACTCGGCTGCGTCGCGGGCGGAGCGGACGCGCCGGTGTGGGCCTGCGTGCCGGACGTCGAGGGCGAGAACCGCGGCACCGGCACGTTGACGCTCCCGGCCCGGCGGCAGCCGGCCGACGCCGAGGGAGCGGGCAGGGCGCTCGACCTGCTGACGCAGACCCAGATCCCGTGCGTGCCGATCGGCAACGTGGTCGGCAGGCGGAGCGCGTAGCCGATCGTCTTCGAGGCGGCGGGTCCGAGCCCCTTGACCGTGGTCCGCCTCAGGAGGCGGTCGGGCCCCTTCAGCTGCGCGATCAGGGTCACGTAGAAGGGCCGGGTGACCGGCTCGCCGGTGTTGCGGACCGTCGCCGAGCCCTTCAGCTTGCCGTTCGACACCGTGACCGCGGCGGCGGAGACGGTGAGGCCGGGCCCTTTCGTGGTGCCGGGGGCGGCCGTCGCGACGCCCGCGAGGGCGAGCAGGCAGAGGAATACGCAGGCCGCCGGCCCCGCCCATGCCCCCCAGGTTCGTGTCCTTGGCGCGTTCATCGGGCGATCATGCGCACGGAACCGAAGCCCCGCAACGGGGTGGCACCCCAGGTTTTTCTCGCACGGTCACCCGGATTCGGGCTAACTTTCGACAGGTCATGGGACCGGACCACCCCACGGCCTACGGCCCGCTGCTGGAGCGGGAGCGCGAGCTCGCCGAGCTCGACCGCGCGCTGGTCGAGACCGAGGCGGGCGGCGACGGCCGCGCCCTGCTGATCGAGGGCCCGGCCGGAATCGGCAAGACGTCGCTCCTCCAGCAGCTCGACGGGCGCGCCGGCGCCCGCGGCCACCGGGTCCTCAAGGCGACCGGCTCGGAGATGGAGCGGGACTTCGGCTTCGGCATCGTGCGCCAGCTCTTCGGGCCGCTCCTGCGCGCGCTCGACCCGGCCGGGCGGGCGCGCCTCTTCGCCGGGCCCGTGGCCCTCGCGGCGGCGATCTTCGGCCTCGCCGAACCCGGCGCGCTCGACCTCAGCCCGACCGAGGCCTCCCTCTACGGCCTCTTCTGGATGGTCGTCGGGCTGACCGAGACCGGCCCGCTCGTGATCTCCGTCGACGATGCGCACTGGGCCGACGTCCCCTCGCTGCGCTTCCTCCGCTACCTCGCCCAGCGCTTCGACGGCGTGCCGGTCACCGCCGCCCTGGCGGCGCGGCCGAACGAACCGGGGATCCAGGCCGAGACCCTGCAGGGCCTGAGCAGCTCCCTCGCCCTCCACCCGATCCGCCCGCCCCTGCTGAGCGCCGCCGGGACGGCGACGATCGTCCGCGAGCGGGTCGGCGACGCCTCCTCGCCGCCGATCGAGGAGGCGTGCCACGAGGCGACCGGCGGCAACCCGCTGCTGATCGAGTCGCTCCTCGCCGAGCTGGCCGAACGGGGCGCCGGCAACGGCACGATCTCCCCCGAGCGGATCTCGACGATGGGCTCCGAGCGGGTCGGCGCCGGGGTGCTCGAGCGGGCGGCGCGGCTCGACGCCCGCGGCCCCGACGTCGTCCGCGCGGCCGCGGTGCTCGGCGACGGCGCCGACCTGCGCACGCTGGTCGCCCTCGCCGGGGTCGAGCGCGAGCGGGCCTCGGCGATCCTCGACGGCCTCGCCGGCGCCTCGATCCTCGACCCCGGTCCCGAGCGCCACTTCGCCCACCCGCTGCTGCGGACCGCCGTCTACGAGGCGATCCCGCCGGCGACCAGGGCCGAGACCCACGCCCGCGCCGCGCGCCTCCTGCGCGAGCAGGGCGCCGAGCCCGAGGCGGTCGCCGCGCACCTGCTCCTCTGCGAGCCCTCGGGGGACCCGGACGCGCTCGACGTCCTCGACGCCGCCGCGGCGCGGGCGGAAGAGCGGAGCGCGCCGGAGAGCGTCGTCACCTACCTGACCCGGGCGCTGCCCGAGGTCGACGACCCGGCGCGGCGCGGGCCGATCCTCCACCGCATGGGCCGCGCCGGCGTGGCGCTGCGGGACCCCGCCTCGTTCGGATACCTGCAGGAGGCGACGCGACTGGTCGACCCGGCGCTCGCGCTCGAGATCTACATCGAGCTCGCCGACGCGCTGGCGATGGCGGGGGTCTGGGACGCCGCCGTGGCGACGATCGAGGAAGCCTTCGAGCGCTACGAGGGCAGCGAGCTGCCCGGCCTGCTCGACCTCGAGGCGATCCGCGCCGCCGCCCGCGGCTACGACCCGGCCACCGCCGCCCTCTACGCCGCCGACGAGCCGCGCCTGGCGGAGCTGGTGCGCGGGCGCACCGACGACGAGTCGAGCCACCTGCGCTGGCTCCTCGCCGGCCTCGGCGCGTCCCGGCAGATGCCGCGCGAGGAGGTGATGGAGCTGATCGGGCCCCGGTCCCAGGCCTGGACGATCGCCCGCCGCGAGCGCGAGAGCTCGTTGGTCTTCCAGGCGGTGATGGGCGTGCTCTTCGTCGACGGGATCGAGGAGGCCGAGTGGATCGCGGCCGGGCTCGAGGAGGACGCGCGGCGGCGCGGCTCCCTGATGGCGATGATCGGTGCCGTCGGCTACCGCGCCTCACTCGACCAGCGGCGCGGGCTGCTCGGCTCCTCGGAAGAGAACGTGCTCCTCGCGATCGACCTGATCCGGCGCAACGAGCTGACGATGATGGCGTTGACCACGTTCCTGAACTTCTGCCTCGACGCGATCGTCGAACGCCGCGGCCTCGACCACCTCGCCGACCTGGTCGAGAGCCTCGAGCTGCCGCCGCCGTTCGGCGAGACGGCGAGCGGGGCGTTCGTCCTCGACGTCCGCGCGGCGGTGCGCCTGGCCCGCGGGGACCGGGGCGGCGCGGTCGTCACCCTGCGCGAAGTCGAGGCGATCATGCGGCCGCTCGGGTTCGGGCCGCGGATGACGCCCTGGCGCTCGCGGCTGGCGCTGGCGCTCCCGCCCGCGGAGCACGAGGAGGCCCTCGCGCTGGCCCGGGAGGAGCTCGAGATGGCGCGCGCGGTCTCCTCGCCGCGGGCCGAAGGGGTGGCGCTGCGCGCGCTCGGGCTCCTGGTCGGCGGCGAGGAAGGCCTCGCCCTGCTGGCCGACTCGGTCGAGCGGCTGCGCCTCTCCCCGGCCGGGTTCGAGGTCGCCCGCTCCCTGACCGAGCTGGGCGCCGCGCTGGGTCGAGTCAACCGCCGCAAGGAAGCGCGGGACCGTCTCTACGAAGCCGCCGACCTGGCCCAGCGCGCCGGGGCGGAACGGCTGGGGGAGCGGATCGAGGAGGAGATCCGGGTGGCGGGCGGCAAGCCGCGTCGCCGCGCCGTCTACGGCCCCGACTCGTTGACCCCGTCGGAGCGGCGCGTGGCCGCGGCGGCGGCGGGCGGCGCGACCAACCGCGAGATCGGGCAGATGCTCTTCGTCTCGATGCGGACGGTGGAGATGCACCTCACCAACGCCTACCGCAAGCTCGGCATCTCGACCCGCGCCGAGCTCGCGGAGGCGCTGGAGGGTTAGGCGCGTGGCGCGGCCCTCGTTAGGCGCGGGTAGCGCGGCCCTGGTTCAGGGCGACGCGATCAGGGCGACGCGCAGAGGACGTAGGCGTGGGCGTCGGTCGGAAGTTCGCCGACTTCTTCGGCCTTCACGAACCATCCGTTGGGCGTCTGACCGGCCGTGGCCGCGTTTTCCCCGACCACCGGCTCGCTGACGAAGAGGAAGCCTTCGTCCGCTTCGCCGCCGCCGCCGACCGCCACCTGGCCCGCCGGGCAGTGGGCGAACGACCCGTTCCCGTCGGGTCCCACCTGGACGTCGATCTTCGTCGCCCCGGCCGCTCCCGGGGTGCCCTGCGGCCCTTGCGGACCGGTCGCGCCGGTCGCCCCTTTGGGGCCGGCGGGGCCGGTGAGGGTCGCCTTGGCGGCGGTGCTGAGTTTGGCGGGCGTCACGGCTTCCTTCTTCAGCTGGCGCGCGCCGACCGATTCTTTGCCGAGCTTCGAGGCGGCGTAGGCGGTGCCGCCGCCGAGCACGAGCAGCAGGCAGAGCGTCGAGATGACGTTCGCGTAGGTGAGGCGGTCACTGATGCGATGCATTGAGTCCTCCGGGATCGAACAGCGTGTG
>DASZUH010000220.1:0-2162 GCA_035547715.1 Solirubrobacterales bacterium | reverse complement strand
GACGTGCGGGTGTCGGTCAAGGTGCCGGTGGTGCCGAACATCGGCACGATCGGCCTCGGCATCGCCAAGGCGGGCGCCGACATCATCACGCTCTCGGGCTTCGAGGGCGGCACCGGCGCGGCGCGCCAGCACGCGCTCCGCCACGTCGGCCTGCCGTCGGACATCGGCACCCGCGCCGTGCACCAGGCGCTGATGGAGGCGGGCCTGCGCAACCGGGTCGAGATCTGGGCCGACGGCGGCTATCGCACCGGCTACGACATCGTCAAGCTGCACTGCCTCGGTGCCAACCGGGTCGGCTTCGGCACCCTGGCGATGGTCAGCCTCGGCTGCACGATCTGCCGCGGCTGCCAGCTCGACACCTGCCACGTCGGCATCGCGACGCAGATCGAGACGACCGAGCAGGCCGCCGAGCACGGGCTGAAGAAGTTCACCCCGCAGGAGGTCGATCGCTCGGCGGAAAGCGCGGCGCGCTTCTTCTCCTCGATGGGCGAGGAGGTCAAGCGGGTGGTCGCCTCGCTCGGCTACACCCGTGCCCAGGACCTGATCGGGCGCTATGACCTGCTCGAGCAGGTGGCGATGAGGGACAAGATCGACCTGGCGCCGCTGATCACGCCGCTGGAGGAGTACCTCGACCTCGAGCCGCTCGACCTGCCGGTCGCCGCCGAAGAGGTCGTCGACACCCGCGCCGAAGCGGGCCTGATCACGGCGCGGCCGATCCGCATGGAGGCGAAGGCCGCCTCCGCCGAGATCGCCAAGCTGGCGCCGGAAGTGTGCGGCGGCAGCACGGTGCGGAGCCAGTTCCCGCGCCCGACCGACGCAGGTGACCGCGTCCTCGGGACCGAGCTGGCGGGCGCGATCGCGCGCGCGCGGATCTTCGAGGACGGCCCCGCGCCGAGCGACGAGATCCTCGCCAGCCTCGAGTTCAACGGTGGCTCCGTGGCCGGCCAGGGCCTTGGGGCGTTCAACTCCTATGGGGTCGCGCTGCGGGTCGAGGGCGGCGCCCAGGACGGCGTCGGCAAGACGATGCTGGGCGGCAAGATCGCGATCCTCAAGGGCAAGGGGGCGAACGGCAAGCGGCTGAACGGCTCGGTCGGCAAGTCCTTCGCCTACGGCGCCCAGCGCGGCAAGCTCTACGTCCAGGGCTCGGCCGACTCGCGCTTCTGCATCCGGTTGTCGGGGGCGGACGTGGTGCTCGCGGGCGAGCCCGAGCAGGACATCGACGACGCCCGCGGTTGCGTCGTCGACCGCGCCAACGTCAAGGGCTTCGCCTTCGAGTACATGACCTCGGGGCGGGCGATCGTGCTCGGCGACATCGGCCCCTGGGCCTGCGCCGGGATGACCGGCGGCCGCGTCTACGTCCGCTTCAACGCCTTCGGCATCGACCCGGCGGCGATCGAACGGCGGCTCGGCGAGGGCGCCAAGGTCGAGCTGAAAGACCTCGACTCCGAGGCCCTCTTCGACATCGATGAGCTGCTCTCCGGCTACGCCGAGGAACTGCGGGCGACCGGCCAGGACGAGGAGGCCGAGCGGATCCTCGCCCTCGCCGAGGACGCGACCTCGAACTTCCTGATGGTCATGCCGCACAAGGTCCAGGCAGACCCGAGCATCTCGACCGAGTGATCCGCGGCCTCCGCGGGGTAGGGGCGCGTTCCCGACTCCCCGCGGAGGTAGCGTTCCTGCTCACCCCGATCATCGCCGGGATCGTCGGCGAACCGGATTGATCGTCTTCGTCGGCACCGCCCGACGCAGGTCTCGGTCGCGGCCGCGGCAAGCTGTCGCCCGGAGCGAAGGGGGCAAGGGACGCGGCCGTCCCGTCCACGACCCTGGCGGGCTGTGGCCGTGGCCGGGACGGCCGAGGGTGCGGGAAGAGGTCACAGGTCCACGCGTCCCGTGGGTAGAGAGGCGCATGATCCGTCACGAACGCCCATGGTCCGTGACGGCTCCGATGTTGATGGGCCGAAAAGCGCTCTATACCAGCGCTTTTCGGCCCATCAACGTGGCGTTGGCACGGGACCGTGACGGGAGGGTGGGGTTCGTCGCGTCCCTGTGACCGGAAGGGCCCGGGCGCGCATGATCCGTGATGAAGACCCGGGACGTCACGGTCCCTCCCGACTTCCTCATCGCGCAGATTCATCTACCGGACCTTGACCACACCATGGTGT
>DASZUH010000219.1:0-3726 GCA_035547715.1 Solirubrobacterales bacterium | reverse complement strand
CGGTCGGGGGAAGAACGCGCATCGGCTTGCCGTATTTGCGTAGATCCGAACGACTGACGGCGCAACTTCCTGGCTCTCGGTTACCTTCGTGGTTCGTGGCGAGCACCGTCGAACCGCTGGGATACCGCCGACCGACGCCGCCGCGGCGCCGGCGCCTCTGGCTGATCCCGCTCGTCGCGGTGATCGTCCTGGTCGCGTTGATCGCCGCGGCGCTGGTCCGGGCGGAGACCAAGACGACCCCCTACCTGCGGGTCCATCGCCTCCTGCCGACGACGGTGAAGGTGCCCGGCAAGCCCTTCAAGCCCGCCTGGCCGAGCGAAGGCGAGGCGACGATCGCGGTCGAGGGCGTTGGCAGCCTCGGCGCCACCGGCGGCCAGGAACCGGTCCCGATCGCCAGCGTCGCCAAGGTGATGACCGCCTACCTGACGCTGAAGAAGTTCCCGTTGGCGCCGGGTGCCGAAGGCTTCCGCGTGCGGATCACCCAGGCGCAGGTCGACGAAGAGCACGACCGGGTGGCGCTCGACCAGTCGACGGTCGCGGTGCGGGCGGGCGAGACGCTGTCGGAGCGCCAGCTGCTCGAGGCCCTGCTCCTGCCCTCGGCGAACAACATCGCCGCGCTGCTCGCGGTGCACGACGCGGGGAGCATCGGTGCCTTCGTCGGGCAGATGAACGCGACCGCGCGCGAACTCGGTATGGACAAGACCCACTACACCGACCCGAGCGGCTTCGAAGCGAGCACGGTCTCGACCGCGACCGACCAGGTGAAGCTGGCGCGGGTGGCGATGCAGGACCCGGCCTTCGCCCAGATCGTCGCCAAGCGCTCGACCCGGCTGCCGGTCGTCGGCCGCGTCCTTAACTACAACGAACTGGCCGGTCACGACGGCTATGTCGGGATCAAGACCGGCTCCGACGAAGCGGCCGGCGGCTGCCTGCTCTTCGCCAAACGGATGACCGTCGGCGGCCGGACCTTCACCCTGGTCGGCGCGGTCTTCGGCCAGCGCGACGGCGAACTGGTGTCGGCGGCGCTGGCGTCGGCGGACCGGCTCGCCGAGTCCGTCGCCGCCGGGGTCAAGGAGCGGGTCGTGGTGCCCGCCGGAACCAAGGTGATGACGCTCGAAAACGCCGACGGGAGCACCGTCGCGGTGAAGACCTCGCGGCCGCTGCGCGAGGTGGGCTGGCCGGGGATGCCGACCACGCTGCACCTCAGCATCGGCCCGGCGCGGCATACCGCCGAGCAGGGCGAACGATGGGGGACGGTGATGATGCGCGGTGCCGGCGTCGTCACCCGCGTTCCCGCCGTCGCGGCGGCGTCGCTCGGCGAACCGTCGCTGGGCTGGCGCCTCAAGCACCTGCCCTGAGGGCGGGCGGCGGGGCGCCCGGGCGGACGCCGCTCCTCCTACCGGGGCTACTCGGCTTTCTCGGTCTCCACGGCGGCGGGGGCGGGGGTCTCCTTGCCCTCGATCGAGTCTTTGAACTGGCGGATACCGGAGCCGAGGCCGCGCGCCGCCTCAGGCAGCCGTTTCGGTCCGAGGACGAGGACGGCGACGATCAACACAACCAACAGGTGCATCGGGCTCTCCAGGCCACTGAACATGCGATCTGCCTCCTCAAGGGTGGGTTACGGGGTCAACGAATCCTACGCCCGGAGGCAAGGGGCGGATCGGCGGGCGCGCGGTCGGCGGGCGGCGCCCGGCGGATCACCGTTCGCGGTCGGGGTGGGACCCGTTGCCTTCGGCGGCCTTGCCGAGCCCCTGCACGTGGCCGCCCTCGACCACCTTGGCGCAGTCTTTCGGTTCGGGATCGATCGCGTCGATGATCGCGGTCCCTTCGGGCCGGCCTTTGTTGCCGCACTGGATGTACCAGTCCTTGACCCCGTCGGCGGCGACGATCACGTCGTTGCCGCCGCGGCCGAAGAAGCTGTCGACGCCGGGCTGTCCGAGCAGCACGTTGTCGCGCGCGTCGCCGATCAGGACGTCGTTGTCGAAGCTGCCCTCGATGTCCTCGTCGGAGCGGGGGAGGCGGACTTTGTCGCAGTGCTTGATCGCGTCGATCCAGGCCCAGCCCGCTTCCAGCGAGATGTAGAGCGTGCCGGGGTGGGCCTGCGTCTCGGCGAATGAGGCGTCGTCTTCGCCGGGGCCGCCGTCGAGCGTGCCGCCCGCGCAGCCGCCGCCCGCCGCCAGCAGGTCGCCGCCGCCTTCGCCGTAGAGGTAGGTCGGGCCGGGGAGGCCGCCGATCAGCCCGTCGGAGCCGTCGCCACCGTAGACGTGGTCGGAGCCGGGGCCCGACTGGAGCAGGTCTTCCTCGGGGCCGCCGTGGATGATGTCGTTGCCGTCGCCGCCGTTGACGCGGACGAAGTCGACGGCTTCGAGGCTGCCGTCGACGGTGAATTTGTCGTTGCCGGGGCCGAGGTCGGCCATCAGCCAGCGCGCTGGCCCGAGCGTCGCGCAGGTCACCTGTCTGACGTCGCCCTTGGTCCGGGTGCAGCCTTCGCCCGCGGCGAGCGGGGCGGCGGCGTCGACCGTGAAGGTTCCGGTGGTCGACGTTTCGCCGGTCGACGGTTCGCCGGTCGACGGCTCGCCGGTCGCGGCGGGGGTTTCGCCCGACTTCGTCGTGCCTTCCGTTCCCGGTGGGACTTCCTTCGTTTCGCCTTCCGCATAGGAGACGTCGAAGTCGTCACGACCGCCGCCGCCGACGATCTGCAGGCCGCCGCCGCCCGCCGGATCGGGGTCGAGGGTCACGTAGGCGGAGCCGACCGGCGCCGGTTCGGGGCCGCAGGAGATCCGCGTCGGGCCGCCCCTGCAGCTGTCGGTGCCCTGGCCGCCGTTCAGCGTGTCACGACCGCCGCCGCCGATGATCTTGTCGTTGCCGGGCCCGCCGAGGATCACGTTCGGGTGTGCATCGCCGATCAGCGTGTCGTGGAAGGCCGAGCCTTCGATCGACTCGAAGCGGAAGAGCCGGTCGTGGCCGTCGCCGAGCGCCCGGTGCTTGGGGAGCGAGACCCAGACGCCGCTCCCCCTCAGGCCCGCCACCGCGGTCGAGAAGGAGGCGATGTCGCCCTTGCCGGGACCGCCGTCCATGCGGTCGTAGCCGTAGTCGCCGCGGACCAGGTCTTCGTTGCCGGGTCCGCCGTTGACGCTGTCGATGCCGAGGCCGCCGCTGACTTCGTCCTGGTTCCCGGCGCCGCCGTTGAGGTGGTCGTCGCCGAGGTCGCCGAAGACGCGGTCCGTGCCGCCGCCGCCTTCGATCCAGTCGTTGCCGCGGCCGCCGTGGATCAGATCGTCGCCGGGCCCGCCGCAGATGATGTCGTTGCCGCGGCCGCCGTAGACCTTGTCGTCGCCGGGCCCGGCCCAGATCACGTCGGCCTTTTCGGTGCCCTGGATGACGTCGTCGCCGGCGGTGCCGACGATCGTGGCGCGATGCCCGTCGCACATCGGCGCGGCCCCGTCTTCGGCCCCTGCGGCGGCGACCGCCAGGTAGGCGGCGACCAGGAGGCCGAGCAGGATGGTGGCGGCGATCCGTCTCGGCACGGCCGACATTCTGGCGCGACGGGCGGCGCCGTGCGTGGCCGGCCGGATGGTTGATTCCGGGGTCCGGCGTTGCGGTCGGGCTCGGGCCGTGTGGTTCGGGGGCGGGGCGGCCGTCCGAGGTGGCGTTTGGCGGGCCTGCCGTGCTTCGCCGCCGTGGCGGCCGTCCGAGTTGGTCCCGGGCGTCTCGTGGCGGCCCTGG
>DASZUH010000218.1:0-6074 GCA_035547715.1 Solirubrobacterales bacterium | reverse complement strand
AGGTTCGGGAAGTCCTTCAGCAGGTCGAGCGAGGCGTCGGGATCGTCGTCGGTCTGGAACTCGATGTAGGCCTCGTCGAGGATCACCGTGACCCGCGAGGGCACCTTCTCGAGGAAGGCGGCGATCGCCTCGACCGGATGGTGCGTCGCGGTCGGGTTGTTCGGGTTGCAGACGATCAGGAGCTGCGTCGCGGCCGTCGCTTCCGCGGCCATCGCGTCGAGGTCGAGCGCGTCGCCCTCGCCGAGCGGCACCCGCACCTCGCGCGCCCCGGTCAGCGCCGGCAGGTACGGGTACATCGAGAAGCTCGGCCAGGCGTAGAGGATCTCGTCGCCGGGCTCGCAGAGCGCCGAGGCGGCGGCGAGCAGCAGGTCGCAGGAGCCGTTGCCGACTGCGATCTTCCCCGGCTGGGTGTCGTAGCGGTCGGCGAGCCGGCGCCGCAGCAGCGTCGCCTCGGGGTCCGGATAGCGGTTCATCGAGCCGGCCGCGCGGGCGATCGCCTCGAGCACCTTCGGGTGCGGCGGCCGCGCCGACTCGTTCGAGGCGAGCTGCGCGATCGTCCCGGCGGCGATCGCCTCGGGCGCCTGCCCGGTCGGCACGCCCGCCTGGTAGCCCGGCATCCGTGACAGCTTCTCTGCGTAGGTGACCGTCATCGCGACGATTGTGCCGGGTCCCGCTACTGGGCGGCGTTGAGGTCGGCCCGCAACTTCTGCGTCGCGCCGATGTAGACGTGCTCCGGCGCCGCGTCCTCGGGCGCGTAGTAGTGCAGCATCACCCGGATCACCCGCTCCATCGAGCCGCGGACGGGGATCTCGCGGCAGCAGAGCAGCGGCACCGTGTCCAGCCCCAGCTGCCGCGCCGCGACCGCGGGGAACTCCGCGTCGAGATCGGCTGTGGTGGTGAAGATGCAGCTGACCATCGCCTCCGCCTCGAGCGCGTTCCGCTCGATCAGCGTCCGCATCAACTCCTCGGTCGCCGCGAGGATCGCCCCCCGCTCGTTCTCCTCGGCCTGCACCGCGCCGCGGAGCGCGAACAGCCGCCGCTGAGGCCCTTGATAGCTGCCGACATCCATGGCCGCGCATCTTCCCAGAGCCGGACCTTGCACGATCCGAGCCGCCGCCCAGGGGCGAGATTCCTTGCGCGGTTCCTTACTTAGGCATGGCCGAAGTTTCGAACCACGCAACCCGGCGCCTCGCGGCGGTGGCGAAGGGACAGGAAGGCGTCCTCAGCACCGACCAGCTACGTGCCGCAGGGTTGAGCGACGAGGGAATCTCGCGGTGGATCACAAACGGGCGCCTTCATCCCGTGTTCCGGGGCGCGTTCGCCCTGGGACATCGAACCGTGGGGCCGCGGGCGCGTATACGGGCGGCGGCGCTGGCCTGTCCACGGTCGGTGATCTCTCACCGCAGTGCCGCGGCGCTCCTCGGCATCGGCGAGGTGGCGCCGGTTGTCGTCGACCTCATCCCGAACGAGCAGCGCGGGAGAAAGATCGACGGAATCAGATGCCACCGGGTGGCGTTTCCGGCGCGGCATGAACTTGTTTCGGTGCACGGGATCGTCTGCACGAACGTGGCGCGGACGGTGGTGGACCTGGCGGGGACCTACGGGGAGGACGGGTTGCGGGAGACGTTCGAGCGGGCGGCGGCGGCGAAGTTGCTCGACCTCGGGGCGATCCAGGCGGTGCTCGATGGCGGCGGCAGAAGGCGCGGGGCGCCGGCGCTGCGGCGCGTCATCGAGGACTGGCGACCGGTGGCGGAGACCGCGAGGTACGCGACGGTGCGAAGCCTCTTCGAGGCCAGGCTCCTGCCGCTCGTCGCCGCCGCGGGCCTGCCGATGCCCCGGATCAACGCCCCGGTCCGCACCAAAGAGCGCATCCTCGAGGTCGACCTTCTCTGGCCCGACCACCGCTTCGTCGTCGAGGCCGACAGCCGCATCCACCACGCCACCGAGGCCGCTTTCGAGCGCGACCGCAAACGCGACCTCGAACTCACCGCCGTCGCCTACGGGGTCCTCCGCGTCACCTGGAAGCAGGTCGAAGGCGAAGCGCCACAGGTGTTCGCCGCGATCCGAGGCGAGTTGGAGCGCCGCGTCAACCTCGCCTGGCGGCATTCCTGAGCTCCTCGACCTCGGCGGGGCTCAACCGCCGCGCCTGCCCCTCCTTGAGCGGGCCAAGCCGCAGCGGCCCGAACGCGATCCGCCGCAGCTCGACCACCCGGTTGCCGACCGCGTCGACCATGCGCCGGACCTGGCGGTTGCGGCCTTCGCGGAGGACGATCTCGATCTCACGGTCGGCGACCCGGCGCACCTCGGCGGGCGCGGTGGGACCGTCTTCGAGCTCGACCCCCTCCCGCAGCCTCGCCAGTTCGCCCTCCCGCACCGGCTTCGCCAGCCGCGCCCGGTAGGTCTTCGCCACTTCGTATCTCGGGTGCGTCAGCTGGTTCGCCAGCGCGCCGTCGTTGGTGAGCAGCAGCAGGCCGGTCGAATCCGCGTCGAGCCGGCCCACCGGGTAGAGCCGCGCCTTCGAATCGACCAGCTCGACGACCGCCCGGCGGTCGCCCGGCTCGCGCGCGGTCGAGACCACGCCCACCGGCTTGTTGACGGCCCAGACCTCGCGGGCCTCGACCCCGACCGGCGCACCGTTCACCCGCACGTCGTCGCCGTCGCCCACGTCCCGGGCCGGGTCGGTGACAACCTCGCCGCCCACGGTCACCAGCCCCTTGGCGATGATCTCCTCGGCCTTGCGGCGCGAGGCGACGCCGCCGTGGGCGAGATATTTGGCGAGCCTCACGAGGGCTCCGGCCGGATCACTCGGCCCGCTGTTCGCCCGCTTTCAGGAGCCGCTCGCGCAGCTCCCGCTCATCCTCCGGCGTCGGGTCGAACTGCGACGGGTCGGGCAGCTGGTCGAGACCCGAGAGGCCGAAGAGGCGCTCGAAGAGCTCCGACGTCTTGAAGATCGCGGCGCCGAACTGGGAGCGCCCCGCCTCCTCGATCAGCCCCCGATCGGCCAGCGTCTGCACCGCCGACTCCGAGCTGACGCCGCGGATCCGCGCCACCTCGGGCCGCGAGACCGGCTGCAGGTAGGCGACGATCGCCAGCGTCTCCGCCTGCGCCGGGGTCAGCGGCGGCGTGCGCGGTTTCGCCAGCAGCCGCCGCGCCGCGCCCTCCGCCGCCGGGTCGCTCGCCAGGGTGAAGCCGCCGCCGATCAGGCGCAGGACGATCCCCCGCCTGCCCTCGGCGAGGTCTTCGCTCAACAGCTCGATCGCCTCGGCGACCTGGCCCTCGGTCGCCTCCGTCGCCTCGGCGAGATCGCCGATGCTGACCGGGTCCGGCGAGAGGAAGAGCAGCGCTTCGACCGTGCGCGAGAGGTCGGTCACGCCGCCACCGCCGCCGAGCCGCGCAGCACCCGGATCGGCCCGAAGTTCTCCTTCTGCTCCCAGGTCACCTCGCCCTTCGAGTAGAGGTCGAGCAGGGCGAAGATCGTCACCGCCTGGGTCAGCCGGTCCTCCTTGCCGAACTCCTCGTCGAAGTCGAAGCTGGCGTGGCGTTCGAGCGCGTCGCGCAGCACCCGCAGCCGCCGCTGCAGCGAGACGGTCGGGCGGATGTGGGAGACGTCGACTTCCTCGGGCTCCTTCAGCAGGTCGCCGATCGCCTGGCCGAGGCGCTCCGGGTCGTACACCGCCTGCGCCGACTCGACCGCGACGCGGCGCAGGTCGGCGGGCAGCGGCGCCGAGCGGTAGAGGTAGGGACGCTCGGACTCGAAGCGCTCGACCAGCGCCGCCGAGGCGTCGCGGTAGCGCCGGTACTCGAGCATCCGCGCGAGCAGCTCCTCGACCGCCTCCTCCGGTTTCATCGCCTCGATCCCGCCCTCCTCGCCGGGCAGCATCAGGCGCGACTTCAGCTCCAGCAGCGAGGCGATCAGGACGAGGAACTCGGTCGCCACCTCGAGGTCGAGCTCCCCCGATTCTTCGAGGTGGTCGACGTAGGCGACGACGACCTCGCCGAGCTGCAGCTCGAGCAGGCTGACCTCCTCGCGCAGGACGACCGCGAGCAGCAGGTCGAAGGGCCCGGCGAAGACGTCGAGGTCCAGGTCAAGATCGGCAACCGGCATCCCAACCAGGGTAAAGGGGCCTCGGGACGGGTCCAAACCCCTCGCGACCCCGCTATTTAGGCGCTTCTGGAACCCCTTGAGCGATCAGGCGCGCTCAGGCGAAGCCCATCACGCGGCGCACGTCCGCCAGCACCGGCTCGGCGATCGCCCGCGCCTTCTCGGCGCCCGCCTCGAGCGTCGCCTCGAGCGCGGCCTCGTCGGGCCGCAGCTCGGCATAGCGCTCGCGCACCGGCCCGAGCAGCTCGACCACCCCGTCGGCGACCGCCTGCTTGAAGTCGCCGTACCCGACGCCGTCGAACTCGGCCTCGATCTCCGTCCGCCCGACCCCCCGCGCCACGGCGAGGATGTCGATCAGGTTCGTCACCCCGGGCTTGTCGGGGGCCGCGCGCACCTCGCGCCCGGAATCGGTCACCGCCGCGCCGACCTTCTTGCGGATCGTCTTCTCGTCGTCGAGCACCAGCACCGTCCCCCCCTCGGTCCCGCCGGTGGTCGACATCTTCCGCTCCGGCTCCTGCAGGTCCATGATCCGCGCCCCGACCTCCGGCACGACCAGCTCCGGCACCACCAGCGTCTCCTCGCCGAAGCGGCCGTTGAAGCGCCGCGCGATCTCGCGCATCAGCTCGACGTGCTGGCGCTGGTCGTCGCCGACCGGCACCTCGGTCGCGCGGTAGGCGAGCACGTCGGCGGCCATCAGCACCGGGTAGTAGAAGAGCGCCGCCGAGGCGAGCTCCCGCGCGCTCCCGGTCTTTTCCTTGAACTGGGTCATGCGGTCGAGATCGCCGTGCGAGGTCACCGCCGACAAGAACCAGGTCAGCTCGGTGTGCTGGCGCACGTCGGACTGGCGGAAGAAGATGCAGCGCTCCGGGTCGAGCCCGGCGGCGAGCAGGATCGCGGCGGTGTCGAGGACGCGCTCGCGCAGGTCGGCGGGGTCGTAGGGGACCGAGATCGAGTGCAGGTCGACGACGCAGTAGATCGCCGGGTCGCCGCGGTCCTGGCCCTCGACGTACTGGCGGATCGCGCCGATGTAGTTGCCGAGGTGCTTGCGGCCGGTCGGCTGGATGCCGGAGAAGATGACGGGACGGTCAGCCATGGGAGGCGAACCCTATTTTCTCCGCGTCCTCGGCGGGCTCGTCCCCGGCGTCGGGACCGCCGGCGACGGGACCGGCGCGCCTCGGATCGACGATCCCGACCCCCGAGACGACGCCGCCGAGGATCATCAGCGCGCCCGCCAGCAGTGCGCCGAGGTGGAAGGCCGAGGTCGAGGCGGCGCTCGAGGCGCCGACGATCCGCCGCGCCTCCGCCGGCCGCACCCCTTCGGTGTCCGGCACGCCGAGCGGCTGTTCCTTGGCTTCCGCGACCGCCGCGGCGGCGGCCGGACCGAGCGGCCGCGGGCCGAGCCCGTCATCGAGCCGCACCCCGAAGTGCGCCGAGATCACCGCACCGAGCACCGCGATCGCCAGCAGCCCCGCCACCCGCGAGACGCCGTTGTTGACGCCCGAGGCGATTCCCACCCGGCGCGGCGACACCGAGTCGAGCACGGTCGCGGTCAGCGGCGCCACCGTCATCGACATCCCGAGGCCGAAGAGCAGCACCGCGGGCAGCACGTCGGCCGGATACGACGCCCCCGGATCGAGCCGGGTGAAGAGGAGCATCCCGGCGCCGGCGACGACCGGCCCGGCGGTCATCGGCAGCCGCGGCCCGACCCCCGCGGCGAGCTTGCCGAAGCGCGGCGAGAGCAGGAAGAGGCAGAGCGAGATCGGCATCGTCGCCAGCCCCGCCTCGAACGGCGTGTAGCCGACGACCTGCTGCAGGTAGAGGCCGACGAAGAGGAGCCCGGCGCCGAGGCCCGCGTAGACGGTCAGCGTCGTCGCGTTCGCGACGGCGAAGTTGCGGATCCGGAAGAGCGAGAGGTCGAGCATCGGCCGCGCCGCGCGCGCCTCCCAGGCGACGAAGGAGGCGAAGCAGGCGA
>DASZUH010000217.1:0-3404 GCA_035547715.1 Solirubrobacterales bacterium | reverse complement strand
GTGAACCCGCCCGATGTGGAACCGTGACGGAAGGGCGGAGATCGTGGCGAACCCTGCACCTTCCCCACGGAACCCTCACGTCCCGGGCGTCTCGTGGCAAGCGGGCAACCTGCCAGGGCCGCCACGAGACGCCCGGGACGCATCTCGGACGGCCGCCGCACCGCCGGGCCGCCGCCGGACGCACCTCGGACGGCCGCCCCGCCCAGGAACGGCGGGTTGCGCCCCGCGCCCGGAACCCGTAACTTGCAAAGCCCTTTGGAATCGACGCGTCACAGCTCCGCGGCCGCCTTCGCCTCGACCTACCCCGCCGTCCGAGAGCCTCGCCAGGGGACCTACTCGATCGTCGCCTTCGATCCGGAGACCGGGGCCACCGGGGTCGCCGTCCAGTCGCACTGGTTCTCGGTCGGCACGCTCGTCACCTGGGCCGAGGCCGGTGTCGGCGCGGTCGCCACGCAGGCGAACGTGGACGTCTCCTACGGTCCCGAAGGGATCGCGCGGCTGCGGGCGGGGGAGATGGCGCCGGAGGCGCTCGCGGCCCTGACCGCCGCCGACGAGTTCGCCGCCGTGCGCCAGGTCGCGATCGTCGACGCGCGCGGCAACGTCGCCGCCCACACCGGCGCCGAGTGCATGCGTTTTGCCGGGCAGACCGTCGGCGCGCACCACTCCTGCCAGGCGAACATGATGGCCGGGCCCGCGGTGTGGCCGGCGATGTCGGCGGCCTTCGAGGCGACCGGCGGCGGGCTCACCGAGCGGCTGCTGGCGGCGCTCGACGCGGGCGAGGCGGCGGGCGGTGACATCCGCGGCCGCCAGTCGGCGGCGATCCTCGTCGTCCCCGGCTCCGGCAAGCCCTGGGAGACGATCGTCGAGCTGCGGGTCGAGGACCACCCGGAGCCGCTGGTCGAGCTGCGCCGGCTGGTCGCGATGCACGACGCCTACGTCGTCGCCGGCGAAGGCGACGAGTTGGCGGGTGAGAACCGCCACGACGAGGCGGCGGCGAAGTACCTGGAGGCCTACGAACGTGCCCCCGACGCGATCGAGCTCGAGTTCTGGGCCGGCCTGGCGCTGATCCGGCGCGGCGAGACCGACGCGGGGCTTGCCCACCTGCGCGCGACGATCGCCGCCAACGCCGGCTGGCGCGAACTGCTCGACCTGCTCGAGCCCCACACCTCGCCGATCGCCGCCGAGGCGCGCCGCCTGCTCGACGCCTGAGCCGCGCCGTCCGCTACCCGCGGGCGTCGCGCCACTGGAGCAGCTCGCGCAGCTCTCCCAGGTCGTAGCCGTCCGGGCCGCCGCCGATCCCGACGGTCAGCTCCTGGACGCCGGCGTCGGCGAGCGCGTCGGCGTGGTCGATGATCGGCTCGCGGGCGCCGATCACGCGTTCGATCTCGCCCGGGTCGCGCCCGATCCGCGCGCAGTGCTCGGCCAGCACCTCGGATTTGTGCAGGTAGGTCTCGGGGTCGGCGAAGGTGTGCCACAGCTTCGCGTGCCGGGCGACCAGTTTCAGCGTCACTTTCTCCCCGGCGCCGCCGATCATGATCGGGATGTCGCCGACCGGCGGCGGGTTCAGCTTCGTCAGCCGCTCTTCGATCAGCGGCAGGTCGCGGGCCAGTGCCCGCAGGCGCTCCGGCGCGGTGCCGAACTCGTAGCCGTACTCGGCGTAGTCGCGCTCGAACCAGCCCGCGCCGATCCCGAGGACGACGCGCCCGCCGCTCAGGTGGTCGATCGTCGAGTGGATGTTCGCCAGCAGCTGCGGGTTGCGGTAGGAGTTGCAGAAGACGAGCGCGCCGATCTTCACCCGTTCGGTCGTCGCCGCCAGGGTCGCGAGCGCGGTTGCGCCCTCGAAGTGCTTGCCGTCGGGGTCGCCGTAGAGCGGATAGAAGTGGTCCCAGGTGTAGATCGCGTCGACGCCGAGCTCCTCGGCGGTCCGCCACGCCTCCTGCATCTGGGCGAAGTCGGCTTGCTGGGGCTGGATTTGGGCACCTATACGGATCGGCATGGCGGTGAGACTACGCTGCGGCGATGGCCGCCTTCACCTCAGACCTCGCAGAGTCCCTATCCGGGGAAACCCTCGAACGCTTCCGGCGCTACGTCCGCGTCGACACGCAGGCGCGGCGGCAGCGGGAGGGGAGCCCGAGCACGCCGGGCCAGCTCGACCTCGGGCGGCTGCTGGTGGCGGAGCTGACCGAGATCGGCCTCGCCGACGCGGCGCTCGACGAGAACGGCTACGTCACCGCGACGCTGCCCGCGACCGGTAAGGAGCCGAGGCCGACGATCGGCCTGATCGCCCACCTCGACGTCAGCCCGGACGCGCCGGCGGCCGCGGTCGAGCCGCTCGTCCACCGCGACTACGACGGCGGCGCGATCAGCCTGCCGCGGGGCGGGACGGTCCTCGACCCCGCCTCGATGCCGGCGCTCGCGGGCAAGGCCGGCGAGGACATCGTCACCGCGAGCGGCGACACCCTGCTCGGCGCCGACGACAAGGCCGGGATCGCCGAGATCATGACCGCGGTCGCCCACCTCGCCGCGCACCCGGAGCTGCCGCGGCCGAACCTGCGGATCGCCTTCACGCCCGACGAGGAGATCGGCATGGGCGCCTCGCTCTTCGACATCGACGCCTTCGGCGCGAGCTGCGCGTACACGATCGACGGCTCGACCCTCGGCGAGCTGCAGGACGAGACCTTCACCGGCGCCGAGGCGGTCATCGACATCGAAGGAGTCGACGTGCACCCGGGCTTCGCCACCGGCAAGCTGGTCAACGCCACCCGCCTCGCGGCACGGATCGTCGCCGAACTGCCCACCGACCGGCTCTCGCCGGAGACGACCTCGGGCCGCGAAGGCTTCATCCACGTCTACGAGATGAGCGGCACCGCCGCGTCGGCCCAGATCCGCGCCATCGTCCGCGACTTCGACGACGACCTGTTGGCCCGGCATGCGGCGCTGCTGCGGGAGATCGCCGAGCGGGTGGTGGGGGAGGAGCCGACCGCCAAGGTGACCGTCGAGGTGACGCCCCAATACCCGAACATGCGCAGCTACCTGGAGCCGGTGCCCGAGGTGGTCGAGGTCGCCGAGCGGGCGATCCGGGCCGAGGGCATCGAGCCGATCCGCAACCCGATCCGCGGCGGCACCGACGGCTCGATGCTGAGCTCGATGGGCCTGCCGACCCCGAACCTCTTCGCCGGCGGCCACGAGTTCCACAGCGTCCGCGAGTGGATCTCGGTCCAGGACATGGCCGCGGCGGCGGCCGTGATCGTGAGGTTGGCGGGGGAGTGGGCCGGGGAGGGGGTTAGGTAGTGGGCTGATCCGGGGGCGGGGTGGCCGTCCGGGGTGGGTCCGGCGGCGCGGCCGTGCTCCGCGGGCGGGGCGGCCGTCCGAGTTGCGTCCCGGGCGTCTCGTGGCGGCCCTGG
>DASZUH010000216.1:0-4037 GCA_035547715.1 Solirubrobacterales bacterium | reverse complement strand
CCTTCGACGTGGTAGCTGATCCAGACGACCAGGGTGAGGGCGATCGGGATCGAGATGTTCGCCGTCGCCGCGTAGATGGCGAAGGTCGGGATTTCGAGGCCGAAGACGTTGAAGTGCTCGCCGGTGTTGGTCGGCAGCGGCAGGTAGCCGATGATGTTGGCGAAGAGGATGAAGAAGAAGAGGGCGGCGATGAAGGGGAACCAGCGGGCCGCGACCTTGGTGTCGGAGATGTTGCCGCGGGTGATGTTGTTCTTGGCCACGTCGTAGGCGATTTCGACCGCGACCTGCGTCCGGTTCGGCCGCTGCTGCATCTTTTTCGAGATCCAGACCATCGTCGTGATCGTCAGCCCCGACGCCAGCAACAGGTAGAAGACGGCGCGATTGACCGAGAGGTCGATCGGCCCGAGGTGGATCGAGATCCAGGGATGAAGCTTGAACTCGTTCTGCGGCTTGAACTCTTCGTTCTTGCCTTCGTTGCCGAAGATGACGAGGAGGAGGATCACGATCAGCAGCCATACGCCGCCGGCGATCAGGGCTTTCGTTTTGGTCTTCATCGGGGCTGGACGCTCTGTCCTTCAGGTTCGAGGAGGTAGGCGAGGCCGGCGGCGCCGATCGAGATCGTGAAGAGGGCCGCCAGGAGGACCGCCGCGGAGAGGCCGGCGGTGCGCTGGGCAAGACCGACGACCAGGACCACCAGGCACATCAGCCACACCCGGCCCAGCCCGGTCGCGGCGGTGATGCCCATCGCCCGCTGACGGTTGCCGTTTTTCAGCGCTTCGGTCGATCGCTTCTGGGCCAACCACTGGATGGCGCGCTGCGCGATCCAGACGACGAGCGCGGTGAAGTACCCCAAGAGGGGGAAATCGCCGACGACGAAGACGACCGCGGCGACGGCCAGCACCAGTAGATCAACGTATTTGGGAGGAGACATAGTGACGCCCGACTCTGCGGGACGAGCGCAGGGCGACTATATCCAAACCTCCGACAAATGGCTTTGTGATGCGGGTTAGTGCCCCTTGCCACTACCTGAGGTCGGTTTGGGCGGCGCCGGCTCCTCCTCCAGCTCCAGCGCTTCGAACTCACCGGTTTCCGGATTGATCTTGCCGCGGCGCAGCTTGAGGATCTCGAGCACGTAGACGAGGTAGACGCTATAGGCCAGCGCGGCGACGATCAACACCAGCATCACCGCGGTCCAGAGCGCGTTGAAATGGCCGTGGTTGTCGCTGTAGGGGACGAAGCGGAGGGCCAGGGCGAGCGCCGCCATCACGATCGTCCAGGCGTACAGGTAGGCGACCGTACGCCGTTGGCTGAACCCCTTGTTGGCCATCCGGTGGTGGAAGTGCCAGCTGTCGGCCTGGTAGATCGGCTGGCGGTATTTGAGGCGTTTGGCGACGACGAAGCCGGTGTCGAGGATCGGCACGGCGAGCACGATCAGCGGAAACGCCAGGGCGATCACGGCGTTCGTCTTCAGCGCTCCCTGCACCGAGGCGGTCGCCAGCAGGTAGCCGAGCAGGTTCGAGCCGGTGTCCCCCATGAAGCTCGAGGCGGGCGGGAAGCCGTGGCGGAGGAAGCCGAGCGCGGCGCCCGCGGTCAGTGCCGCCAGCACCCCCGCCGAGTTGCGTTCCAGCGACAGCGCGATCGTCGCCAGGGTGACCGCGGCGATCACGCAGACCCCCGCCGCGAGCCCGTCGACGCCGTCGAGGAAGTTGATCACGTTGACCACGGCGACGATCCCGAGCACGGTCAGCGGATAGCCCCAGCCGTGCAACTGGAAGCCGCCGAGGAACGGCAGCGTGATGTTCTCCACCCGCACCCCGGCCAGCACCGGGATCAGCGCCGCGCCGATCTGGCCGACCAGCTTCGGCAGCGCGGGCAGATCGTGGATGTCGTCGAGGACGCCGACCGCGGCGATCGCCACGGCCCCGATCAGGATCCAACGGCTCTGCGCGTCGCCGGGCAGCCAGATCCACCCCGCCGCCTCGATCGCGACCAGGATCGCGAGGCCGGAGAGGCGCGGCATCGGCTTGGTGTGGAGGCTGCGCTCCTTCGGATAATCGATCGCGCCGACCCGGAAGGCGAGGCGCTCCATGTAGGGGACCAGCAGCCAGGCGATCGCCGCTGCGGCGACGAAGGCGAGTGCTGCATCGGTGGTCGCGGCCAAATTCGAGTCTCGCGTCTGATCGGGTGCGAGGTCCGTCCGGCGGCCCGGACCGCGTCAGGTTACGGGTAAACGGCGACGGTCCCGAGCACGGCCTCGACGAGGAACTCGGGGTCGCGTGGATTGAGAACCCCGACCGGGTCGGTCCGCTTGCGGAAGGGGAGCTCGTCCGGGTCGGTCAGAACCCGCAGCCGCCCTTCGTGGATCAGGACCTCGTCGACCCCGCCCATCCTGCCGCTGAAGGTCGTGTAGACGGGGGTCCCGAGGGCGACGGCCTCGCGGTTCATCGTCCCCCCCGCGCTGACGACCAGGTCGGCGCAGGCGATCAGGCTCTGGGCGTCGATCGCCCGGTCGGGGATCAGCAGGTTGGCGGCGCCGAGCGCGCGCGCCGCCTCGCCCTGCTCGGGCGTGCGCGGGATGATCACCGCCTGCACCTCGCCGTCGGCCGCGGCGAGTCGGCGCACGGTGGCGGCGTAGAGGTCGTTGGGGGCGTGGTACTCGGAGGTCTCCGGCGGCGGGCGGACGACCGTGATCACTTTGTTGCGGTCGAGGCCGAGGTCGTCGATGATCCCCTCGTCGGGGACGAAGTCGGCGAGGTAGTACTCCTCCTTCAGCCCCGGATAACGGACCAGCTTCTTCGGCTTGGCGCCCAGCTTGCGCAACCGGTCGACCGGGATCGCGTCGGGGGCCAGCACGCGGTGGGCGGCGCGGAAGGCGATGTTGCGCTGTAGCCTGGCGAACTCGTAGTCCTGCATCTGGACCGAGGGCAGGCGCAAGAGCCAGGAGACGACGGCGAGGTCGACCGAGCCGTGCGCGAGCGCCAGTTCGGGGCGTTTGTCCCAGACGATCTTGGCCAGCGCCCGGGAGCGCGACTCGAGCGCCCGGACCTTGCCCCACCGCGAGGCGCCGCCGTGCTCGCCGACCACCGTGTATTGCATGCCGAGCCGGTCGAGGATGCCGACGGTCTGACCGTACTCGCGCGCGGTGATGAAGACCTCGTCCCCCCGCGCCTCGAGGCGCTCGACGATCGGCCGCAGGACCAACGGGTGCGCAGCGGCGGTGCAATCGACCCAGATCTTCATCGCCGCGACCCTAGCGTCTGAGATGCCGCCTCAGACAGCGCTGGGCGTGAGCTGCGGGTACAGCGGGTGGCGGTCCATCAGGGCGTCGGTGCGCTCGGAGAGCGATGCCTTCTCGGACTCGAAGTCGGAGCCGAGGGCGGCGGCGATCACCGCGGCGATCTCCTCCATCTCCTCCTCCTTCATCCCCCGCGTGGTCAGCGCCGGGGTGCCGATCCGCAGGCCGGAGGGGTTCATCGGCGGCCGCTCGTCGAAGGGGATCGCGTTGCGGTTGACGGTGATGCCGACCGCCTCGAGCCGGTCCTCGGCGGTCTGCCCGTCGAGCCCGGTCGGGTTGAGGTCGACCAGCACCAGGTGCACGTCGGTGCCGCCGGTGAGGACCGGGATGCCGTTCGCTTCGAGGCCGATCGCCAGGGCGCGGGCGTTGGCGATCGTCTGCCGCTGGCGCTCGGCGAAGGGGGCCGAGGCGGCGATCTTCAGCGCCACCGCCTTGGCGGCGATCGTGTGCATCAGGGGGCCGCCCTGCTGGCCGGGGAAGATCGCTTTGTCGATCGCCTTGGCGTGCTCCTCCTTGCTGAGGATCAGGCCGCTGCGCGGGCCCGCCAGCGTCTTGTGGACGGTGGTGGTGACGACGTCGGCATGGGGCACCGGGCTGGGGTGCTCGTTGGCGGCGACGAGGCCGGCGAAGTGGGCCATGTCGACCATCAGCAGGGCGCCGACCGAGTCGGCGATCTCGCGGAAGGCGGCGAAGTCGAGCTGCCGCGGGTAGGCGCTCCAGCCGGCGACGATCATCTTCGGCC
>DASZUH010000215.1:0-1802 GCA_035547715.1 Solirubrobacterales bacterium | reverse complement strand
CCGAAGCCGAAGGCGAGTTCGAATTCGAATCTCCGCTTCCCGCCGCCCTCGGCCCCGACGTCGCGGCCACCGGATACGGCGGCAATGACACCGCGATCCTCGCCCAGACCTTCGCGCTCCCGCCGGCGTCGAACCTGAGCCTCTCCCTCTACCTCTTCTACAGGTCCGCGACGCCGACCGCGGTACCCGCTCCCGACACGCTCTTCGTCAAGCCGTTCGGTGCCGGTGGCAACCAACAGGTCCGCGTCGACGTGCTGAAGCCGGACGCGCCCCTCGAAAGCGTCTCGCCCAACGACATCCTGGCGACGCTCTACGCGAGCCCCGCGGGCGGGCCCGAAGTACTCGGGCCGACCCTCGTCGGCGCCGACCTCTCCCGGTTCGCCGGCCAGACCGTGACGCTGCGGATCGCCAACGCCACCTCCGACGGGGAAATGGAGGTCGGCGTGGGCGCCGTCTCGCTCGCCGCCACGCCGATCCCGCCGCCCGCCGCCCCGGCGGCGGCCGAAGAAGCGCCGCCGACGCCGATCTCCGACGGAGTCGCCAGCCCGATCGCACAGAAGCTGATCCACCGCCTCGCGACCGGCGCCGGGCTGCTCGGGGTCCGCCTACCTGCCGCCGGCACGCTCACCGTCGCCGACGCCCGCCGCAAGGTCGCCGTCGCCTCGGCCTACTCCGCGGCCCGGCGCGCGACCGCCGCCCCGAAGCCGATCCTGATCCGCACCGCCTCGGCGAAGGTCGACCGTCCACAGACCGTGCACGTGCCGCTCCGCCCGACTCCGGCGGCGCAGCGCCTGCTCGCCCGCAAGGGGCGCGTCCCCTTCCGGCTGCAGCTGACCTTCACCTCGGACCTCGGCGCGGTCTCGACCGCGACCTACAAAGGGGTCTTGGTCAAGCGCCTCGGGCACCCACGGGCTATTCGACCTGGCCGGGGGTGATGTAGGCGGAGCTGAGGCCGCCGTCGACCATGAAGCTGGTCGCGGTGATGAAGCTCGACTCGTCGCCGGCGAGAAAGAGCGCCGCCGCCGCGATCTCGTCGGCCTCGCCGAAGCGGCCCATCGGGATGTGGACGAGGCGCTTCGCCGCCCGCTCCGGGTCTTTGGCGAAGAGCTCCTTCAGGAGCGGCGTGTTGACCGGGCCCGGACAGAGCGCGTTGACGCGGACGCCGCGGGCGGCGAACTCGACCCCGAGCTCCCGCGAGAGCGCCAGCACCGCGCCCTTCGAGGCCGTGTAGGAGCCCTGCGACACCGCCGCGCCGAGCACCGCGACGAACGACGCGACGTTGATCACCGAGCCGCCGCCGTTCTCCAGCATGTAGGGGATCCCGTGCTTGCAGCAGAGGAAGACGCCGCGCAGGTTCACGTCCTGGACCCGCTGCCAGGACTCGAGGCTGGTCTCGATCACCGAGCCGTCGTCGGTCGGGTTGATCCCGGCGTTGTTCATCAGCACGTCGATGCGGCCGTACTCCTCCACCGCGGTCGCGAGCGCCGTCCGCACCTGCTCCTCGTCGGAGACGTCGGCGGCGATCGTGAGGCCGCCGACCGCCTGCTCGGCGTCGAGGTCGATCCCCACCACGGTCGCCCCCTCGTGCTCGAAGAGCCGCGCCGACTCGGCGCCGATCCCGCTCGCCGTCCCGGTGATGACACAGACCTTGCCGGCCAACCTTCCTCGCGTGGCCCTGTTGATGGTCATGGTTCCTCCGCGGTCGCGTAATAGACGTTCTTCAACTCGGTGTAGTGCTCGAGCGCGTCGGGGCCGAGCTCGCGGCCGATGCCCGACTGCTTGAAGCCGCCGAACGGGGTCGT
>DASZUH010000214.1:0-8246 GCA_035547715.1 Solirubrobacterales bacterium | reverse complement strand
GAAGGCGTCACAGGGACGGGAGGAGGTGCGGACTTCCGTGACCCGTCTGCCAGGAACGTCACGGGTCCACATCAGGCAGAGGGACGTTCGTGCACTTATGCCCCCTATAGCCGGTACAAGTGCACGGACGTCGTGGGCGTGATGTGGAAGTGGGACGGGACCGTGACGTTGCATGGGCCTTCGTCACGGAACCTGCGCCGATGCCCCTCCGGCTGTCGCTTGTTGCGCATCCGGGAACAAGCGACGACCGGAGGGCACGCCGCCTTCGACCGACGGGCGGTCCGTCACGGATCCTCATGGGTTCCGTCACGTGGATCCCGGCCGCGGGACCTCCGTTCGCCGTTTGTACCCCTATGCGGTACAAGCAGCGAACGGAGGTCCCGGACGCATGGGAAGGACGGGACGGACCGTCGCGTTCCATGGATCTTCGTCACGGACCACTTGCCTTTGTGGCGGATCATGCGCCCCTTCCCCACGACACGCGCACGTCCGCCCGGCGCACGTCACGAACCCTCGCACCTCTCCCCACGGACCCGGCCGTCCCGGCCACGGCCACAACCTGCCGGGGCCGCCACGTGACGCCCGGGACGCATCTCGGACGGCCGCCCCGCCCCGACCTAGCTCTTCGCCACCTCGAGGCGGATCTCCTTGCCTTTCAGCTTGGTGCCGTCGAGGAATTCGACCGTGCGCTCGGCCTGGTCGGGGTCGACCTCGACGAAGGAGAAGCGGTGGAGGACGCGGACGTCGTGGACGGCCTCGTCGGGGAGGACGGCGCCCTCGCGGAGGGCCCAGCGGAGGTCCTCCTCGTCGATTCCGGAGCGCTCGCCGCGGTTGACGAAGAGCTTGGTCGTCGCCGGTTTCTTGCCGTTCTCCTGCGGCTCGGCTTTCGGCGCCCTGGCCTCCGAGCGGCGCTCGCGCTCGCGCCGTTTCGGCGGCGGCGCGTGCTCGAGGCGCTCTTCCGGGCTTTCCCACTCGCCGATCTTGGTGTTGACATCGCGCTCGATGCGGGAGATCTCGTCGCGCTCGGCCGGCGTCACGAAGGTGATCGCGCGGCCGGTCCGGCCGACGCGCCCGGTCCGCCCGATCCGGTGCACGTAGGTCTCCGAGGAGTTCGGCACGTCGAAGTTGATCACGTGGGTGACGTGCTCGACGTCGAGGCCGCGGGCGGCGATGTCGGTCGCCACCAGCAGCTTCACGCGGTGGTCCTTGAAGGCGATCATCACGCCGTCGCGGGACCCCTGGCTCATGTCGCCGTGCAGCGCTTTGACGTCGAGGCCCTTGTCCTTGAGCGCCCGCTCGAGGCGCGAGGCGCCGATCTTGGTGCGGCAGAAGATGATCGCCTGCTCCGGTTCCTCCATCTTCAGGATCTCGATCAGGCGCGCGGTCTTCTCTTTCGCCGGCACCTCGACGAACGCCTGCTGGATCGCGTCGACGGTCAGCGTTTTCGGCGTGATCCGGACGGTGACCGGGTCGTACATGTAGCCCTCGGCCAGCTTTTTGATCGGCGGCGGCATCGTCGCCGAGAAGAGCGCCGTCTGCCGGCCGCTCGGGCACATGCGGAGGATTTTCTCGACGTCCTCGATGAAGCCGAGGTCGAGCATCTCGTCGGCCTCGTCGAGGACGACGAAGCGCGCCGCGGTCAGCACCAGCGAGCGGCGGCTCATCAGGTCCATCATCCGCCCCACGGTGGCGACGACGACGTGGGCGCCGGAGCGCAACTGGGACTGCTGCGAGCGGATCGGCGCGCCGCCGAAGACGGCGACGATCTCGATGTCGAGGTGCTCGGCGTAGGAGCGGAGCGCCTGCGTCACCTGGATGCAGAGCTCGCGCGTCGGGGTGAGGACGATCGCCTGCACCTCGTTGTTGTCGGGATCGAGGTACTGCAGCAGCGGCAGCCCGAAGGCCGCCGTCTTGCCGGTCCCGGTCTGCGCCTGGCCGATCACGTCGTGGCCGGCGAGCAGCTCCGGGATCGCCTCCTCCTGGATCGGCGAGGGCTCGACGAAGCCGAGCTCGTCGAGCGCCTGCTGGATCGCAGGGGAGAGTCCGAGGTCTTTGAAGGTTGTCATCGCGAGGGGTCCAGCAGCAGCTTGCCGGCGCTGGTACGGGATTCGAGCGCCTGATGGGCGAGTGCCGCCTCCGACAGAGGGTAGACGCCTCCGAGCGTAACTTGCAGTGCGCCACTCGCCAGCGCCCCCAGAAGCTCGCCGATCAGCGGCACCGCGAGCTCGCGGCGGGCGAGCACGTGGACCAGCCAGAAGCCGATCACGGCCTTCGACCCCTGCAGCAGGACGCCGGTGTCCACCTGGCGGCTCTCGCGCGAGGCGTTGCCGAAGACGACCAGCCGGCCGAGCGGCGCCAGCGCCGCCAGCTCGGCGTCGAAGGCTTCGCCGCCGGCCATGTGGAGGACCGCGTCGACGCGCTCGCCGTCGTTGGCGGCGAGGATCGCCTCGCGCAGATCCTCGGCCCGCGAGTCGACCGTGGCGTCGGCGCCGAGCCCCTCGACCAGATCCCGCTTCTCGGCGCTCGAGGCGAGCCCGATCACCTTCGCCCCGGCCGCCTTGGCGATCTGCACGGCGAGCGTGCCGGTGCCGCCCGCGGCGGCCTCGATCACGATCGTCTCCCCCGGCTCGATCCGCGCCATCCGGTTGACCAGCGCCATCGCGGTGAGGCCCTGCAGGAGCGCCCCGGCCGCCTGCTCGTCGTCGACCTCGTCGGGGATCGGGATCGTCAGCGCCTCGGGGACGACGACCCGCTCGGCGTAGCCGCCGGTGCCGACCAGCGCGGCGACGCGGCGCCCGTCGGCGGTCCGCCCGGCGACCTCGGCCCCCGGGATCAGCGGCAGCTCCTGCGCGGCCAGATAGTCGTTGCGGGTCGAGTGGGTGTCGGCGAAGTTCACCCCGGAGCGGGTCACCTCGATCAGGACCTCGCCCTCCCCCGGCGTCGGCTCGTCGAGCTCGACGTACTCGAAGGCGTCGGCACCGCCGAACTCGCGCAGCTGGATCGCTTTCACCGCTCCTCCTCCCCTCGGTTCATGGCGCGAGTCTCGCAGGGGAGCCGCTAGGGTGCCATCCCGTATGGCTCTGACCGTGGTCGGCTCGATCGCCTTCGACGCAGTGAAGACCCCGTTCGGGGAGCGCGAGCGCATGCTCGGCGGCGCCGCCACGCACTTCTCGCTCGCCGCCGGCTTCTTCACCGAGGTGCGCCCGGTCGGCCCGGTCGGCGACGACTTCGGCACCGAGCACTTCGAGCTGCTCGAGGCGCGCGGCATCAAGACCGACGACATCGAGCGGGTCGCCGGCGGCCAGAGCTTCTTCTGGCGCGGCCACTACGACTACGACCTCAACGTCGCCCACACCGACGACACCCAGCTCGGCGTCTTCGGCGAGTTCGAGCCGAAGCTCTCGGAGGCCGCGCGCTGCGCCGACACGCTCTTCCTCGCCAACATCCAGCCCGACCTGCAGCGCCAGGTGCGCAGCCAGTGCGCCGCCGGGTTCAGCGGGCTCGACTCGATGAACCTCTGGATCGACATCGCCAGGGACTCGCTCCTGGCGGCGGTGGCCGAGGTCGACTGCGTGGTCTTGAACGACGCCGAGATCCGCATGCTGACCGGCGAGTCCAACCTCGCCCGGGCGGCCCGCACGGTGATGGCGATGGGGCCGCGCGCGGTCGTCGCCAAGCAGGGCGAGTACGGCGCCGCCCTCTTCACCGTGGACCCGGACACCGAGGAGGGCAACTTCTTCGCCCTGCCCGGCTTCCCGCTCGAGGACGTCCGCGACCCGACCGGCGCCGGCGACAGCTTCGCGGGCGGCTTCTTCGGCTACCTCGACGGCGTCGACGGCGATCTCGACGAGACGAACCTGCGGCGGGCGATGGGCTACGGCACCGTCCTCGCCTCCTTCAACGTCGAGGAGTTCGGCACCGAGCGCGTCGCGCGGCTCGAGCGCGACGAGATCGACGAGCGCTTCGAGGCACTGCGCCGGATGACCCAGTTCGAGGGTCTCCCGGCGCCCCGTGACTAGGCCCCGTCACTCCCCTCCGGGATTAACAGGTCGGCGGCGCCGAACTGGAATACTAGGTTCTCCCCAACGAGCATGAGAAGGAGGGTGATGGCCACCGAGCAGCAGACCACTGACGCCAGTGCCGAGAGCGGGGTTGCGAGCGGGACGGAGACTCTGACCGTCACCGACAACCGCACCGGCAAGACCTACGAGCTGCCGATCACCGACGGCACGATCCGCGGGCTGGACCTGCGTCAGATCAAGGTCGACGAGGACGAATTCGGGCTGATGTCCTACGACCCGGCGTTCACCAACACCGCCTCCTGCCGATCCTCCATCACCTACATCGACGGCGACCAGGGGATCCTCGAACACCGCGGCTACTCGATCGAGACCCTCTGCGAGAACTCGAGCTTCCTCGAGGTCGCCTACCTGCTGATCTGGGGCGAGCTGCCGACCAAACCGCAGCTCGACCGCTGGGTCTACGACATCACCCACCACACCTACGTCCACGAGGACCTCAAGCACCTCTTCGAGGGCTTCCGCTACGACGCGCACCCGATGGGGATGCTGCTGTCGGGCGTCGGCGCCCTCTCCACCTTCTATCCGGACGCGAAGCAGATCAACGACCCGGAAGAGCGCTACATGGCGGCGGTCCGGCTGATCGCGAAGATCCCGACGCTGGCCGCCTACTCCTACCGGCACAACGAGGGCTTCCCCTACGTCTACCCGGACAACGACCTCAGCTATGCCGAGAACTTCCTCTCGATGGTCTTCAAGAAAACGGAAGCGAAGCACATCCCGAAGCCGGAGCTGACGAAAGCGCTCGACGTCCTCTTCATCCTCCACGCCGACCACGAACAGAACTGCTCGACCAACGCGGTGCGCGGGGTCGGCTCCTCCGACGTCGACCCCTACTCGGCGGTCGCGGCGGGCGTGGCGGCGCTCTACGGCCCGCTCCACGGCGGCGCCAACGAGGCGGTGCTGCGGATGCTGCGGCGGATCGACTCGGTCGACAACATCCCCGGCTTCCTCGCCCGGGTGAAGGACCGCGAGGAGAAACTGATGGGCTTCGGCCACCGGGTCTACAAGAACTACGACCCGCGGGCGCGGATCATCCAGGGGTACCTCGACCCGATCTTCGAGGCGACCGAGTACAACCCGCTGGTCGAGATCGCCCGCGAGCTGGAGAAACAGGCGCTCGAGGACGAGTACTTCACCTCGCGCAAGCTCTACCCGAACGTCGACTTCTACTCGGGGATCATCTACGAGGCGATGGGGATTCCCACCGACATGTTCACGGTGATCTTCGCGATCCCGCGGACGGCCGGCTGGGTCGCCCAGTGGATGGAGATGAAAGAAGACAAAGAGCAGAAAATCGCGCGGCCGCGGCAGATCTACACCGGCGAGCGCGGGCGCGACTACGTGCCGATCGCCGACCGCGAGGGCCCGGAAAAAATCGTCGGCCCGCCGGCGCGGCGGCCGAAACGCCCGCGCCGCGGCGCCTGAGCGCCGCCTTCGGGGCGGTGGCTGAATAGGCTGGGGCGGTGGCCCGTCCCAGCTGGAAGTTGACCGTACGCGTCGAGGCCGCGGTGGACCAGATGAGGTTCGACGATCTCGACGCGGCGGTCGCGGCGATGCGCGAGCGGGCGCTGCGGATCCGCTCCGAAGCGCCGCCGAAGACCGCGAAACTGCTGCGTACGTACAAACCCTCCCAGCAGGTGCAGGGGCGGCTCGAGCTGAGCGGCCGCGGCTTCCTGCGCAAACCGGTGGCCGGGATCGACATCCGCGGCGACGGCACCTTCGTCCCCTACAAGGGCGGGGTGCGGCGCGAAGAGCTCGACCCGAGCCACCACGACACGCCTTTCGACCTGGTGCGCGAGACTTTGGAAGGAGCAAAGCGATGACCGATTACATGAACAAACCCGGTGTCCCCAAAGGCAGCTACGCCGCCGGCGAGCGGGTGAAGATCCCCGCCGGTGCCGAACGGCCCTTCACCGTCTTCATCAACGGGATCGAACAGAAAGAGGGCGACGACTTCGAGGTCGAGGGCGACGAGCTGCACTTCAACCGCCCGATCGTGAAGGAGAAAATGGGCACCAGCCGCTGGCTGGCCATGTACCTCGGCCTCTGGGGCACCTACCGCAAGGACGAGAAAGTCGACATCCACTTCCACCGCGAAGGCAAAGACGAGCTCGTCGCCGACCTGCCGGTCGTCCCCTACGAGGAAGGCGAGGCGCCCGCGTGAACATCGGCTTCCTCATGCTCACCGACTACTCCGAGGCGGTGAACGGGAAGCTCTACCTGACGGGCGGCGGCTGGAACGTCCTCCGCCTGCCCGAGCTGCCGCACGAGTGGTCCTTCCACATCGGCCTCGGCATCGACGTCGCCTGGCACGAGACCAACACCCAGCACGAGCTCAGCGTCACGATCCAGGACCCCGACGGGGTCGAGCTCGGCGAGGGCCTGACCGCTAACTTCGAGACCGGTCGCCCGCCCGGCATGCCCCAGGGCCAGGAGCAGCGCCTCGTGATGTCGATCGCCGCGACCGCGACCTTCACCACCGCCGGCCCCCACGCCGCCGTGGTCGAGGTCAACGGCGAGGAGCTCGGCCGCGCCCGCTTCTACCTGATGGAAGGCGTGCCCGACGGCGGCGAGCTCGGCTGACGGCCCCTGCGGGGCGTGGGCTAGTTGAACACGTAGAGCAGGAGGAAGGCGAGGAGCGCCCAGACGGCGCCCGCCGCCTGGATGCCCCGGTCGCCGGCGACGATGCCGGACATCGAGCGGTCGTCGTTGCGGTCGTAGATCAGGTACAGATAGCGGAAGATCGCGTAGACGACGGGCGGGACCGTCAGCAGCATCTGGCTGCCGATCAGCGGCGAGTTGACCGCGTAGATGCAGTAGCTGATCACGGTGCCGGTGGTGACCAGGGAGACCATCTGGTCGAGGAAGGGCAGCGAGTAGTGCTCGAGGACGGGGCGGGTCGAGGTCCCCTCGTGGAGCTCGGAGACCGCCTCCTGGCGGCGCTTGGTGAAGCCGAGGAAGGCGGCGAGGAAGCCGGTGCAGAGGAGCAGCCACTCGGACGCGTGGGCGTCGACGGCGCTGGCGCCGGCGGCGACGCGGAGGATGAAGAGGCCCGCCAGCGTCATCACGTCGATGATCACGATCTGCTTGAGGCCGAGGCTGTAGGCCATCTGGGCGATGCCGTAGCCGACCACCATCAGGCCGACTTTCCAGTTGACGGCGAAGCCGATGCCGACGGCGACGATCGCGAGGACCGGGGCGATCGTCCAGGCGGTGCGCTCGGAGAGCTCGCGGGCGGCGAGCGGCCGGTAACGCTTCTTCGGGTGCCTGCGGTCGAGCTCGACGTCGATCAGGTCGTTGACGAAGTAGCCGGCGCTGGAGATGAGGCAGAAGGCGACGAAGGTGACGACCGCGAGGAGGATGTCGTGGGGCTTGTCGAAGTGGCCGGAGAAGAGCAGCCCGGCGAAGACGAAGACGTTTTTGACCCACTCTTTCGGCCGCCCGGTCTTGATCGCCGCGCGCAGCGGGCTGCGCCGGGGGATGACCGGGTCGTCGAGGTTGTCGGACTCGCCCGGGGGCGGCACGGTCGGCTGTTCGGACGTGATCGTTTCCATCAAATGAGGCGGCAGGCTGCGGTGCAGGTCTTATCCCCGCCGCCAGAACTGGTCGCGAAAGGGTACCGCCGGCCGCAGCGGGGGCCGTCCCGAGGGCCGATTCGCACTTTTCTCCGCACGGCGGGTGGGCGTCCCGTGGCGACTCGCGGCCGGCGGCGGCCGTCCGAGGTGCGTCCCGGGCGTCTCGTGGCGGCTCTGGCAGGTCGTGGCCGCCACGAGACGCCCGGGACGTCAGGGTTCCGTGGGGAAGGCGGCACGGGGACGGGAGGAACCCCACGCTCCCGTCACCCTTCGGCCCGGTTCGTCACCGGTCCTCATGGGTTCCGTCACCTGGATCCCGGCCCCGCCGCCTCCGTTCGCTGCTTGTACCGCATAGGGGTACAAGCAGCGAACGGAGGTCCCGGACGGCCGGGGAAGACGGGACGGACCGTGACGTTCCGGGCGTCTTCGTGACGGCGACCGCACCTCTGGGCCTTCCCGGGCGGGCCGTCACCGTTCCTCATGCCCTCGGTCACCTTCGCCCCGGGCCGGGAGGGTGCGTTCGTCGCTTGACCACCATAGGCGTACACGCGACGACCGCACCCGGGCGATGCATGAGGAAGTGGGGAGG
>DASZUH010000213.1:0-8779 GCA_035547715.1 Solirubrobacterales bacterium | reverse complement strand
AGCTACCGCGCCTACCTGCTGCCCTGGAATCCCGGCAGCGGCTCCGGCGGGCACGGCGGCCCGGGCTACCACCCCGGTGGCCCGAGCTACCACCCCGGCCACGGGCACGGGCCCCACTAACCACTAACCGGGACGCACCTGTCGCCCTCCGAGGAGGCCAGGACGCGAGGGACCAAGGTAAGCCCGGCTCGCCGGAATGCTCCGGGCGTCAGCTTCAGCTGGAGAGCGAGACGACCATCCCGAGCTCCAGCCTCAGAGGCTCGAAGCAACCGAAGCGCGAACGGGGGCATGGACATCCCCCGAACGAAGCTTCTGGGCCACGAACTCGAGCCCATGCGGCCACCCCAGCTGCGCGACGGCTTCGGGCGGGGGATGTCCATGCCCCCGCCCACCACCGGGCGCCAGCTTCCCCTCAGAAGTGCACGATCGGGATGATCAGGATCGCGACGATGTTGGCCACCTTGATCATCGGGTTGATCGCCGGCCCCGCCGTGTCCTTGTAGGGGTCGCCGACCGTGTCGCCGGTCACCGAGGCGGCGTGGGCCTCGGAGCCCTTGCCGCCGTAGGCGCCGTCCTCGATCAGCTTCTTCGCGTTGTCCCAGGCGCCGCCGCCGGCGGTCATCGAGATCGCGACGAAGAGGCCGACCACGATCACGCCGATGAGCAGGCCGCCGAGCGCGTCGACGCTGAGGAGGCCGACGATCACCGGCACGACGATCGGGATCAGGGCGGGCAGGATCATCTCTTTCTGCGCCGCCGCGGTGACGATCGCCACGGTTTTGCCGTACTCGGGTTTCTCCGTCCCCTCCATGATCCCCGGGTGCTCGCGGAACTGTTTTCGCACCTCCTCGACCACCTGGCCGCCGGCCCGGCCGACCGCCTCGATCGCGAAGGCGACGAAGAGGTAGACCATCATCCCGCCGACGATCAGCCCGATCAGGACGTCCGGGCTGGTCAGGTGGAAGAGCGAGCCCAGCTTGTATCCGGCGGGCGCTTCGGCCCTGAGTTCCTCCCTGAACGCGGCGAAGAGGACCAGCGCGGCGAGCGCCGCCGAGCCGATCGCGTAGCCCTTGGTCACCGCCTTGGTGGTGTTGCCGACCGCGTCGAGCGGGTCGGTGATGTCGCGCACCTCCTCCGGCAGCTCGGCCATCTCGGCGATCCCGCCCGCGTTGTCGGTGATCGGCCCGAAGGCGTCGAGCGCGACGATCAGCCCGCAGAGCGAGAGCTGGCCGACGACCGCGACGCCGATCCCGTAGATCCCCGCCAGGCTGTTGGCCGCGAGGATCGCCAGGGCGATCACGAGCGCCGGCGCCGCCGTCGACTGGAAGCCCTGGGCGAGGCCGGCGATGATGTTCGTCGCGTGGCCGGTCTCCGAGGCCGCGGCGATGCTCCTCACCGGCCGGAACCGGGTCGCCGTATAAAATTCGGTGATCCCGAAGAGCAGCGCGGTGACGGCGACGCCGATCACGGCGCAGAGCCACAGTTCGGCCACGCTCACGGAGCTCGCCCCGGCGCTGGCGAAGCCGACCCGCAGCGGGTCGCTCATCATCCAGTCGGTGACCGGGTAGAAGGCGGCGACCGCGAGGATCGCCGAGACCAGCAGCCCGCGGTAGAGCGCCCCCTCGACTTTGTCGGTCGTGGTGCGCACGGTCAGCGCGCCGATGATCGAGGCGACGACCGCGACCCCGCCGAGCACGATCGGGTAGATCGCCACCTCGCGCGCGTATTCGGGGTTGAAGGTGAGCACGCCGAGCAGCATCACGGCGACCGTCGTGACCGCGTAGGTCTCGAACAGGTCGGCCGCCATGCCCGCACAGTCGCCCACGTTGTCGCCGACGTTGTCGGCGATCACCGCCGGGTTGCGGGGATCGTCCTCGGGGATCCCCGCCTCGACCTTGCCGACCAGGTCGGCGCCGACGTCGGCGGCCTTGGTGAAGATGCCGCCGCCGAGCCGGGCGAAGACCGAGATCAGCGAGCCGCCGAATCCGAGCCCGATCAGCGCGTCGACCGCGTCCTTGTCGCTCGAGCCGGTGATGACGAGGATCCCGTAATAGCCGGCGACGCCCAGCAGGGCCAGCCCGACGACGAGCAGGCCGGTGACCGAGCCTCCTTTGAAGGCGACGTCGAGCGCCGGCGGCACGCCGCCGCGCGCCGCCTCGGCGACGCGCGCATTGGCACGGACCGAGACGTTCATGCCGATGAACCCGGTCGCGCCGGAGAGGGAGGCGCCGATCAGGAACCCGATCGCCGTCTTGTAGTCCTGCAGAGCCAGCAGGAGGATCGCGATCGGCACCGCGACCGCGGCGATGATCGTGTACTGCCGGGTCAGGTAGGCCTGGGCGCCTTCCTGGACCGCCCCCGATATTTCCCTCATCCGCTCGTTGCCCGGCGACTTCGACAACAGTCGCCGGGTTATCAACAATCCATATGCAACCGCGGCGCCGGCACAAACGAGTGCGACGACCACGCCGTATTCCTTAAGAAAGCTGGTCAAGTCACTGCTCCTCCGGTGGTGTGTAACCCGCCGGCCAGCCTACCTCAGGAATCCCGGAAGTTTGAGCGATCTGCCTCTTTTGTGGTTTTTCAGTCGGAGGCGGTCGCGCGGACGTAGGTTCCGGCCGTCGCGGCGACCGCGGCGCGGTATGCGTCCTCCAACGAGCCGGACTCGGCGACCGCCGCCCGGAATCGTTCGCTGCCGCCTTCGGCCGGGATCTCGACGTCGATGCCGAGCGCGGCGCGGGCCGGCGCGGTCCACTCGACCAGGCGCTCGAGGCAGGCGCGCGTCTCGACCTCCTCGCCGGCCCGGAAGTCGATCAGCCTGCCGCCGAGGCCATGGCGGATCGCCCGCCAGAGGTTCTCCTCGATCTCGCGGTCGCCCAGGGGCTCGCGCGCGGCGCCCTCGTCGAGGTCGACCGCCGTCTGCGCCACGCAGGCGACGATCAGGGCGGCGAGCGCGCTGGCCTCCTCGCCGCGCGTCTGGGCGTCGCAGATCCGTACCTCGACCGTGCCGAAGCTGTGGTGCGGGCGCACGCTCCACCAGAGCTGGGTCGACTCGACGATCGAGTTCGTCCGCCGCAGCAGGTCGACGAAGCCGGCGTATGTGTCCCAGTCGACGAACGGCGAGGGCACACCGCAGCGGGGGAAGGTACGGGTGAAGATCTCCGAGCGCACGCTGGCCAGGGCGGAGTCGCGGCGGTCGAGGTAGGGCGAGTTGCCGGAGAGGGCGAGCAGCGGCGGCAGCAGCTCGCGCAGCCGATCGCAGACGGCGATCGCCCGGTCGGCGCCGCGCACGCCGACGTGGACGTGGAGGCTCCAGGTGTTGTTGCGCCGGGCGACGTAGCCGAGTTCCCCGCGCAGCCGGTTGTAGTGGGGCGTGTCGATGATCGTCTGGTCGAGGTAGCTGGCCCACGGGTGCGTCCCCATCGCGCCGAGCGCCAGCCCCATCGAGTCGACCAGGGCGAAGAGCCGGTCGCGGCGCTCCTGCTGCTGGGCGACCGCCGCGGCGAAGGTGTCGGCGCGGCCGGAGCGGATCTCGATCTCCGCGGCGATCAGCTCCCCGGCCGCCGACTCGGCCAGCACCTCGTCCTCGTCGCAGGCCGCCTTGACGTCCTCGTAGCGGTTCACCAGCTCGAGCGTCTCCGGGTCGAGGATCGCGAACTCCTCCTCCAGCCCGACCGTGAAGTCGGTCGACTCCTCGAACCGCTCGCGCGCGCCCTCCAGGTCCAGCGTCAAGAGATCGGGGCGGCCCTCAGGCCAGGTAGAAGTACAGGGCGTAGAGCAGGTCCACCGCGGGGCTGGAGGTGTGGACGGTCACCTCCGGCGGCACCTGCAGCAGCTGCTCGGAGTAGTTGAAGATGATTTTCACCCCGGCCTCGACCAGGCGGTCGGCGACCCCCTGGGCGGCGGCGGCGGGAACGGCCAGCACGCCGACGACCACTTCCTTTTCGGCGACGACCCGGGCGAGGTCGTCGTCGAGCGGGCGCACCGTGACGTCGCCGATCTCCGTCCCCACCTTCTCCGGGTCGGTGTCGAAGACGGCGACGACCTGGAAGCCGTGGTCGGCGAAGATCGCCGAGGAGGCGATCGCCTGGCCGAGGTGGCCGGCGCCGAAGAGCGCGATGTTGTGCTGCCCCGCGGTGCGCAGGATCTTGCGGATCTCCGAGACCAGCGAGTCGACGTTGTAGCCGACGCCGCGCTTGCCGAACTTGCCGAAGCCGGAGAGGTCACGGCGGATCTGGGTCGGGTTGATGTGGGTGTACTCGGAGAGCTCCTGCGAGGAGATCGTCTCCCGCCCCATCTTGCGCGCCTGGGTCAGCACCTGCAGATAGCGCGAGAGGCGCGCCGCCACTCCGAGCGAGAGGCGCTCACCTTCGACCGGGAGCCCGGCTGCCTGGATCTCGTCGATCACGTCGGCCATGCCCCCACAGTATCGAGCCTGGCGCGCACGGCCGCGTCGTCGTATACAAGCTCGGAGGTGACCAATCCGTCGATCTCGATCACCGGGATGCGCTCCAGGTGGCGGCGCAGCAGCAGGTCGCTGCTCTCGATGTCGATCTCGTGCAGCTCGAAGCGGTAGCCCTCGGCGTGGAGGGCGACGAGCTTCTCGATCGCCGTCGCGCAGAGATGGCACTCGGGGCGCGAGTAGACGAGGACGTCGGTCAAGCCGCCATCCGTTCGCCGGTGGCGAAGGCGTCGAAGCCGAGGTAGTCGGGGTACGCGATCGGCTCGGCCCAGCGCGCGGCGGAGCCGATCATCGCCGCGTTGTCGGTGCAGAGCGAGATCGGGACGAGCTTCAGCCGAATGCCCTGGCTCGCGCAGAGGCGGGCGACGGCCTCGCGCAGGGGGCCGTTGGCGGCGACCCCGCCGCCGAGCGCGACCGCCTCCCAACGGCCCTTCTTCAGCGCCCGTTTCAGCTTCGCGACGAGCTGGTCGACGACCGCCTGCTGGAAGGAGGCGGCGAGGTCGGCGCGGCGCGCGGCGACGCCCTCGGGGCCGAGCTCCCGGCAGCGGTAGACCAGCGCCGTCTTCAGGCCGGAGAAGGAGAAGTCGAGGCCGGGGTCGCGCGACATCGCGACCGGCATCTCGAACGCTTCCGGGTCGCCGCGCTCGGCCTCCCTCTGGATCGCCGGGCCGCCCGGGTAGCCGAGGCCGAGCAGGCGCGCCGACTTGTCGAAGGCCTCGCCGGCGGCGTCGTCGAGGGTCTGTCCGAGGACCTCGTGGCGCTCGTGGTCACGGACCGCGGCGAGCAGGGTGTGGCCGCCGGAGGCGATCAGGCAGAGGAAGGGCGGCTCCAGCGGGTCGGGCTCGAGGAAGTTGGCGGCGACGTGGCCCTGCAGGTGGTCGACCGGGATCAGCGGCAGGCGGCGGGCGGCGGCGATCGCCTTGGCGGTCGAGATGCCGACCAGGAGCGCGCCGATCAGCCCCGGGCCGGCGGTCGCGGCCACGGCGTCGACGTCGTCGAGGGTGACGTTGGCCTCGGCGAGCGCCGCCTCGACCACCGGCGTCGCCAGCTCCAGGTGCCGGCGCGCGGCGATCTCGGGGACGACGCCCCCGAAGCCCGCGTGGGCGGCGGCCTGCGAGGAGATCACGTTGGAGAGGATGCGACCGCCTTCGAGCACGGCGGCGCAGGTGTCGTCACAGGACGTCTCGACAGCCAGGATCAAGGCGCGCCCCCGACCCTCAGTCCAGCCACATGATCAGCGCGTCCTCGCCGTTGTCGTGGTAGTAGCGGGGACGGACGCCGGCCGAGCGGAAGCCGAAGTATTCGTACATGCCGATCGCGCGGTGGTTGGAGACGCGTACCTCGAGCGTGAAGGGAAGCTTGCCGCGGCCCTCCTCGAAGAGGCGGCGCATGAGCGCGCCGGCGACGCCGCGGGCGCGGTGGTCGGGCGAGACGGCGACGTTCATCAGGTGCCAGACCTGGTCGTAGCGGGAGCAGACGACGTAGCCCGCGAGCTCGTCGTCGACCGTCGCGGCGAGGCAGATACCGCTCGGCTTGGAGAGCTCGAGCACGAACATCGCCAACGACCACGGGGTCGGGAAGGAGCGGCGCTCGACCGAGATCACGCTCGGCAGGTCGCTGTAGGCGAGCCGGCGCACCCGCACCTCCCCCCTGGCGGGGCGGTCGCCCTGGGTGGGGCCGTCAGTCTGTTCTCTGGAAAGAATCTCGCTCACGCCAACGCTCCGCGTCTGGAGGTCTGAGGTAGATCGGTTCGAGCGCTTCGGAGCCCTCCCCCGCGGCCGCCAGGGCGCAGATCTGCCGCGCCGCGACCCGGTGGACGGGATCGGCGTCGTCCGGGATGCGGATGCCGCCTGCTCCTTCCAACTCGTGACGAAATCGTACCGCCCCGGAACCGGCGACCGACGGGGGCGTGGACAGCCGGGCGAGCCGCTCCGCCAGCGCCTCCGGGCGCATGACCGCGGGCTCCCAGAGGCGGGCGCCGCCGGCGTCGTAGAGGGCGACGAAGACCTCGCCCCGATAACCGTCGAGGACGGCGAGGCGCTCGCCGGTCGCGCCGGCGGCGGCGATCCCGGCACCGAGCGCGTCGAGGGTCGAGACGCCGCGGGCGGGCTTGGCGAGGCTCGCGGCGAGGCCCTTGGCGGTGGCGATGCCGACCCGCAGGCCGGTGAACGAGCCGGGCCCGAGCCCGACCGCGATCAGGTCGACCGCGTCCCAGCCGCCCGCCGCGTCGGCGCAGCGCTCGATCTCGGCGAGGAGGCCGGTCGCGTGGCGCGGCCGGCCCCGCTCGGAGAGCCCGAGCTGAGCCTCGGCCAGGACCTCGCCGTCGTGCCAGGCGCAGGCGGCGGTGTCGGGGGTCGCGGTGTCGAAGCCGACGACGACCAGGGGGCTCGCCCCCTCAGGCGCCGCCCGGTATGCGTCGCCGGGCTGGCACTACTTCACGCGAAAGACGGTGGTGCCGACTTTCTTGCCTTTGACGAACCAGGTCACCTCGTGTTTGCCGATGCTGGTCGAGGTGATCTTGTTGACGTAGAGCGTCCCTTCTTCGGCCACCTGCGGTTTTTCCGTGCAGAGGTGTTCGTGTTTCGGGAACTTCACGCAGACGGTGTATTTCACTTCGCCGTCGTTGCTTTTGAAGAACGCGCCCTTCTTGCTCTTCACCGGACAGACGTGGGCGGGCGTGGCCTTCCGCGAGAGGCCGCAGGCGACGTAGTGTTCGAACGCGGGCTTCCCCGCCGAGGACGAGGAGACGGCGGCCACCATCAGGCCGGTTGCGACGGCGGCAAGCGCGAGTGCCGACATCAATCCCTTCTTCATCCTCGTTCTCCTTCGTCTCGACTTTGCATGCACGGAACCTTCAGCATCGATCCGGTAACCCCTGCCGGAGGTCGCCGGTGCGGTCCGATGGAGCGTATCTACCCGCTCCGCGGCGGGACCCGGTCCCGGTCCCGGTCGACGATCTCGATCGTGCGGCGCTCCTCGCCCGCGTGCTCGAGCCGCACCTCGAGGGCCGGGCGCCCGAGTCGCTCGACGCCGACCGCGGGCCACTCGACGAAGGCGACGCCCTCGCCGCCGAGGTAATCGTCGATCAGCGCCGGGTCCTCGCCCTCCATGTCCTCGAGGCGGTAGAGGTCGAGGTGGGAGATCGGCAGGCGGCCGCCGACGTAGCGGCGGCCGATCGTGAAGGTCGGCGAGGTGACCGGCTCGGTGACGCCGAGGGCGCGGGCGGCACCGCGGATCAAGGTCGTCTTCCCCGCCCCGACCTCGCCGGTGACGACGACCACGTCGCCGGGGGCGAGCCGTTCGGCGATGCGGGCGCCGACCGCTTCGGTCTCGGCGGCGCTGCGCGTTTCGGTGTGGCGGTCGCCCATCAGGCGCCGGGTTCGCCGAAGAAGCCGAGCTGGTCGGCCGGCGGCGGGTCCTCCGCCATCGTCTCGCGCGCTTCCTCCTCGGCGATCTCCGCGGCGCTCGGCAGCGGCGCCGGGAGCGGCTGTTCGAGCAGCGACGGAATCGTCGCGAAGTCCGCCCGCAACTGTTCCTTCACGGCGGGCGTGCGCAGCGCCGCGGCCGGGTGGAAGAGCGGCAGGAGATGCACGGGGCGCCCACCCAGCTCGTGCGTCTGCGGGGTCCCGCGGACGCGGGTGATGCCGGTCGGGCTGCCGGTCAGCAGCTTGGTGGCGAAGTTGCCGAGCGTGCAGACGACGCGCGGCTCGATCAGGCGGACCTGCTCCCAGAGGTAGGGCTCGCAGGCGGCGATCTCTTCCGGCCGCGGGTCCCGGTTGTTCGGCGGCCGCGACTTGAGCACGTTGCAGATGAAGACCTCCTCGCGCGAGAGCCCGATCTCGACCAGCATCTCGTTGAGCAGCCGGCCGGCGCGACCGACGAAGGGCAGCCCCTGCCGGTCCTCTTCGGCGCCGGGCGCCTCGCCGACGAACATCAGGTCGGCGTCGGCGTTGCCCGCCCCGAAGACGGCCTTGGTGCGCGTCTCGTACAGCGGGCATTTCGTGCACTTCGCGACTTCTTTGTAGAGCGCGACGAGCTCCTCCCGCCGCGCCGCCGCATCCGGCGCGCTCAAGGCCTCTCCCCCGCCGCCCGCCGCCTCCGCGACTCGCTGATCCGATCCGCCCGCGCCGCCTCCCGCTCCCGCCGCCGCGATTCGTCGGAGCGCACCGCCGCCCCCCGCGGAATCCGCCCCGGTGGCGACACCGGCGAGATCAGCCTTCGAGTCCGCTCCGACCCGCAAGCCGGGCAGGCCGCCGTCCCGGCCGACGCCGGGACCAACTCCTCGAAGCGCTCCCCGCAGTCCTCGCATTCGAACTC
>DASZUH010000212.1:0-10513 GCA_035547715.1 Solirubrobacterales bacterium | reverse complement strand
GTGAAGTCCGCCTTCGTCGTCATCGCTCTCCTCTCGTCGCTGGGGTCCCAGCGAACCTACTTGAAGCGGAGGCGAACATATGTACGTGGCGGTGGAGTTACGGCGTTTGGTGCGGTGGGTCGAGGGGGGCGAGGAGCGCGGGGCCGGCGCCCGGGAGTCCGGCGGCGACTCGGGGCCGGGACGTGGGGGTTCCGTGGGGAAGGGGGCACAGGGACGGGAGGAGGTGCGGGCTCCCGTCACGGAACCTGCGTCGATGCCCTCCGGCTGTCACTTGTTGCGCCATGCGGAACAAGTGACAGCCGGAGGACGGACAGCCCGCCGACGACGGCGAGATTCCCGGGGGAAGGTCACGGGGAGGGGAGGAACTCCACGCTTCCGTCACGGTTCTGCCCGGTTCGTCACGGATCCTCCTGGGTCCGGTCACCTCCGCCGGGGCCCGGGACGAACCTGTCGCCTTTAGTAGCCCTGTGGGCTACTAAAGGCGACAGGGTGATGGCCGGGTACCGGGACGACGGGAGGAGGCGTGACGTTCCGGGCGTCTTCGTCACGGGACCCGCGCCTTCGTGGCCGATCATGCGCTCCTTCCCGGCGACACGCGCACATCCCCGGCGCACGACCCGCACGTCCCCCGGCCCACGTCACGAACCCTCGCACCTCTCCCCACACACCCGGCCTTCTCGGTGGCGGCCACAACCTGCCAGGGCCGTGGACGGGACGGCCGCGTCCCTTGCACGTCCCTTGCGGCTTGGGGCGCCGGCTAGATCGCGAAGTGATCCCCGGGGGGGATCACGAACTGGCTGACGACCAGGTTGGCGGCGAGTTTGGAGACGCCGTCGCGGATGCGGTTGATGCGGACCTCGACGACGACGGTGCTGCGGCCGGGGTGCAGGACGCGGGCCTCGGCGACGATTTCGTCGCCGAGGCGGCCGGCGGTGAAGACGTTCAGCTTCAGCTCGATCGTGGTGAAGTCCCAGCCCGGCGGGATCGCGCGGAAGGTGGCCCAGGAGGCGACGGTGTCGCCGAGCGCCGTCCAGACGCCACCGTGGACGAAGCCGCCGGGGTGCAGGTGGCGGCTCTCGACCTGGATGCGGCCGCGGGCGTAGTCGTCCTCGATCTCGAGGGCTTCGATGCCGAGGTCGGCGGGAAAGCTGCCGACCGCGAAGTCGTCGATGTCCTCTGGCTTGACCTGTGAGAGATCGGCCATGTCGGCCGTATCAAAACAGAAGCCGCCCCATCTGGGGGGCGGCTTCGTCACACAACTCCGGCCGGCGCGACGCTCAGACGCGTTCGACGATCATCGCCTTGCCCTGGCCGCCCGCGACGCACATCGTCTCGAGGCCGACCTGGTGATCGTCGGTCTCCATCGCGTTCAGCAGGGTGCCCATGATGCGGGCGCCGGTCATCCCGAACGGATGGCCGAGGGCGATCGCACCACCGTGCGTGTTCAGCTTGTCCAGCTCGATCCCGGTTTCCTCCATGATCGGGATCACCTGGGCGGCGAAGGCCTCGTTCAGCTCCACCACGTCGATGTCGCCGATCGACATCCCGGCGCGGTCGAGGACCTTCTTGATCGCGCCGATCGGCGCCACGCCCATCAGCTCGGGCTCGTTGCCGTAGGTGGCCGCGGTGACGATGCGGGCGCGCGGGGTCAGGCCGAGCTCCTTGGCCTTGGTGTCGCTCATCAGCAGCACCGCGGCGGCGCCGTCGTTCAGCGGGCAGGAGTTGCCGGCGGTGACGCCGCCGCCGCCGAAGGCCTCGTCGAGCGCGGCGAGCTTCTCCAGCGTCGAGGACGCGCGCGGGCCGTCGTCTTTGCTCACCTGGTTGCCGTCGACCGTCACCGGGACGATTTCGCGGTCGAAGAACCCGTCCTCCTGCGATTTCACCGCAAGTTCCTGCGAGCGCTGGGCGAACTTGTCCATGTCCTCGCGCCTGACGCCGTACTTGTTGGCGACGTTGACGGCGGTGAGGCCCATGTCGATGTAGGCATTCGGCTGCCCGTTCTCGCCGATCAGGTTGGGGTCGCGGTCGTCGACCCGGACCGGCTCGGAGGCCTCGTTGAAGCGGCTCACCCACTCGACGCCGACGGCGATGTAGGCATCGCCCTCGCCCGCCTTGATCGCGTTGCCGGCGTGGCGGATCGCGTCGAGACTGGAGGAGCAGTAGCGGGAGACGGTGACGCCGTTGACGGTCTGCGGCAGCTTCTCCGAGAGCAGGCTGATGATCCGCCCCATGTTGAAGGCCTGCAGGCCCTGCGGCATGCCGACGCCGCAGAAGACGTCCTCGACCAGGGCCGGGTCGAGCCCGGGGTTGCGCTCGAGCAGCCGGTCGACCACGAAGGCTCCCTGCTCCTCGGGGCGCAGCGAGGCCAACGAGCCCTTGAAGGCACGGCCGATCGGCGTGCGGATGGTGTCGACGATCACTGCTTCGGGCATCTCAGGCGCCTCCTCGGGGCTAAGTCCTTTCCGTGGGCCCACGGTCGTGAGCCGACCGGCAGCGTAGAGCAAATGCGTCGCCGACTGATTGACTGGTCGGTCAATATCTTGTGCGGTTTGCTACCAACGTGCGTGAATCGTCCCCGATCTCGGGTACATTCGACGGATCCAGCCCGCGTGGGTGCGCGGGAAAACGCCGCGACGCGGCAGGAAAGGAGGCCTCGACATGCCTGAGGGCTACTGCGTGAAAGAGCGCAAGAAAGTCGAGATCAAAGACGCCAAGCAGGTGACGATGAAGAACGGTCGCCCGGCGATCCAGGGCGTCTGCCCGGACTGCGGGACGAAAATCTTCAAGATCGGCAAACTCGAGGCCTAGCGCTTCCGGGCCAGGGGCGGGCGTTTGAACCTCGCCGCCCCATGGTCCGTAAAAACGGGTCGATGACGAGTCGGCCCCAGGATCTGAGCGCGCCGTGCCCGCGCTGACCCGCGAGCGCGACGTGCGCGAGGCCTACGCCGCCCACTCGGGCGAGCTTTACGGCTTCGCGATGCGCTCGCTGGGCGACGCCGGCCTCGCCGAAGAGGCGGTCCAGGAGACCTTCCTGCGCGCCTGGAAGGCGGGCGAGCGCTACGACCCCGAGATCGGCAGCCTGCGCACCTGGCTCTTCGCGATCCTGCGCAACGTCGTCATCGACCTCGGGCGGGCCCGCGCCGCGCGCCCCCGGGTCGGCCCGGAGACCGGGATCGAGCCCTCGGTCGAACCGCTCGAGCAGGCGCTGCTCGCCTGGCAGGTCGAGGAGGCGATGCGCCGGATCGGCGAGGATCATCGGAAGGTGCTGCTGGAGACCCACTTCCGCGCCCGCCCCTACGCCGAGGTGGCGGCGGAGATGGGCGTGCCGGAGGGAACGATCAAGAGCCGCGTCTACTACGGGCTGAAGGCGCTCCGCGTGGCACTCGAGGAGATGGGTTATGACGACTGACGATCATCGCGACTGGAAGCTTTCGCTGGGCGCCTACGCGCTCGGCGACCTGCTGGCCGACGAGCGGGCGGCACTGGCCGCGCACCTCGAGGGCTGCCCCGAGTGCCGGGCCGAGCTGCGCGAGCTGGAAGGCGTGGCGGCGCTCCTGCCGCTGGCCGACCCGGCGCGGATCGAGCAGCCCGCGGCACGGCCGCCGGCCGACCTGGGCGCGCGGATCGAGGCGCAGATCGCCGCCGAAGCCGCCCGGGAGGGACGCGAGAAGCGGCGGCGGCGCCTGCGGTTCGGGTTCGGCGCCGCGGTCGCCGTCGCCGCGGTCGCGGCCCTGCTGGCGATCGTCGTCCTGCCGATCGGCGGCGGGGAAAGTTCGCCCGCCCAGCAGGTCAAATTCGCCTCGATGCCGAATGGGGTGAGCATCGACGCATCCCTCGAACCCCACGCCTTCGGCACCGAGATCCACATGTACGTGAAGGGCATCCGCTCGGGCACCCTCTGCCGCGTCTTCCTGCGCGACGCGCGCGGGCAGACCTTCTCGGCCGGGACCTTCCGCTATCGCTGGGGAGACGACTCGGAGGCCGTGCTGAGCTCGGCGCTCGACCTCTCCCAGGCGACGGAGCTGATCGTGCACGCCGGCGGCCGGACCTTCATGGCGCCCGTCCGTCAGGCGACCGCGCTCGTGAGTGGGGCGGAGATCCACCCGGCGTGAGGCGGCGCCCGGTCGCGCCGCTCGCGGCGGCGCTCGCCATCGGGGCCCTCGCACTCGCCGGCTGCGGCGGGGGCGGCTCGTCGGGCTCCACCTCCACCTCGTCGAAGACGACGACGGGCGCGAGCCTGCCCGCGCCGAAGCCGCCGCCCAACGCCGAAGAAGGCACGGTCTTCGTCTCGCTCGGCAGCGCCGCCGGGCTCGGCCTCGTGCTGGCCGACTCCGAAGGCCACGTCCTCTACGCCTTCAGCAAGGACACGCCGAAAGCATCGGCCTGCGAAGGGGCGTGCGCGAAGGCCTGGCCCCCGCTCCTCGTCGAAACCGGCGAACCGGAGCCGAGCAACGGGGCGAGCGCCGCCCGCCTCGGGACGATCACCCGCGCCGACGGCAGCCGCCAGGTCACCTACGCCGGCCACCCGCTCTACACCTACGTCGGCGACAAGCAGCCGGGTCAGGCGAGCGGCAACGGCGCCACGGCCTTCGGCGGTACCTGGACCGCCCTCAAAGGCAGCGGCGCCCCCGCCGGCTGAGGCGGCCTCAGCGCCTGCGGTACGGCGCGATCGCGGGGGCGACCGCGCGGATCTCGGCAAGCAGGCGGGCGGAGAGCTCGCCGGGGTCCTCGTCGGGGCGCGGCTGGCCGCCCACCGGGTCGAAGAAGCGGACCTTGACCCGCGGCCGGTGCGGGAAGCCGCTGAGGTCGGCGGTCCCGGAGACGGCGACGCAGCTGACGTGCGCCTCGGGCACTTCGAGCGCCAGCCTCCCGACGCCGCTGCGGGCCCGCATCTCGCGGCCTTTGGAGCGCGTCCCCTCGGGGAAGACCCCGACGCAGGCGCCTTCGCGCAGCGCCTTGACCGCGGCGGCCAACGCCCCCGCGTCGCCCGCCCCGCGGACGATCGGGATCTGGCCCATCCCGTCGAGCACCCAGTGCAGCCCCTTGACGTCCCAGAGGGTCGATTTGGCGAGCGCCCGGATCATCCGTCGCCTGCGCGCCGCGACCCCGATCATCACCGGGTCCCAGTGGCTGTCGTGGTTGCCGACGAGGAGCAACGGGCCGCTCGCGGGCAGCGTCTCGAGGCCGCTCACCTCGAGCCGGCCCCAGATGGCCACGGGCAGGTTGAGCGCCATCGCGATCCGGTAGGTGCGGGTGGGTTCGCGCATGCGGGGGCGGCAAGCGTAGTGGTCGCGGCGCCCTCCTTGCCGCAAAGTGGGCATTGACGGTCTCCGCAAATTACGAACTAGAGTGTCCCGCATGAGCCCGATCGACACCGCCCCGATCGACGTCGCCGCCGCGCGCTCGGAGCTGATCGCCCGCGCCCTGGCCAAGGCCGAGGCGGCGCACGCGGGCCAGATCCGCAACGGCAGCGGCGGCCTTCCCTACATCGAGCACCCGCGCATGGTCGCCGCCACGCTGGCCGGGCGCGGCTACTCCGACACGACGGTCGCCGCGGCGCTCCTCCACGACGTGGTCGAGGACTCCGACACGACGGTCGAGGACCTGCGGGCCGAGTTCGGCGACGAGATCGCCGACCTGGTCGCCGTCCTCTCCGACGACGAATCGATCGAGTCCTACCGCGAGCGCAAGGACGAGCACCGCCGTCGCGTCGCCGACGTCGACGGCGACGCCCTGGCGATCTACGCCGCCGACAAGCTGACCAACATGACGACGCTGCACGCGGCGATCGAGGGCGAAGGCATGCGGGTCGCCGACGAATACAAGGTGCCGCTTTCGCTGAAGCTCGAAGTCTGGGAAGCCGATGCGGCGATGCTGGGCGCGAACGCGCCCGACCTGCCGCTGCTCGACCCGCTCGGGGAGGCGATCAGCCTTCTCCGGGCGGATCTAGGAGCGGCAGCCCCTCGTCCCTGTACCTGAGCCGCCGTTTCAGCGGCAGGACCGCCCAGAGCACGAAGAACATCGCCAACACCAGCACGGTGGTGACGACGGTCGTGACCACGGTGCCGAAGAGGACGTTGGTGACGAGCATGACCGCGCAGGTCATCGCCAGTGCCAGCGCGGCGAGGCCCGTGATCGCGAGCCGGTTGGCGATGAACACCAGCCGATGCTTCTGCTGGTAGCGGAAGGTCACTCGGTGGTAGGCGGACGGCGCGATCAGGAGCGCCGCGGCGAGCGCCGTCAGCAGCAGGGTGGCGAAGTAGACCTTTTTGTCGAAGGCGCTGGTCTTGGTGAAGTTCTGCTGGAACGGCACCGCGAGCAGGAAGGCGAAGAGCACCTGCACTCCCGGCAGGGCGACGCGCAGCTCCTGCAGCAGCTCGCCGAGGTTCCGGTCGAGGCGTTCCTCCTCGGTCTCCTCGCGGCCGGACGGGCGCTCCTCGGTCATGCGGTGACCTTATTCCCCGGCCGCGAAGTTGAAACGCATCCGAAGGTCGGCTCCGGGTATACGTGGACGCGATGTCCGGCAAGACCGCGATCGTGCTCTTCACCCGCGACCTCCGGGTCACCGACAACCCGGCTCTCTGGGCGGCGTCGCGGGCGGAGCGCACGGTGCCGCTCTTCGTCCTCGACGAGGCGATCCTCGGCTCGCGGTTCGCGGCGCCCAACCGCGTCGCCTACATGCGCGAAGCGCTGATCGACCTCGACGGGCGACTGCGGGCGATGGACGCGCGGCTCTTCCTGCGGCGCGGGCAGGTGGTCGAGGAGGCGATGCGGGTGGCGGAGGAATGCGACGCCGCCGAGCTCCACCTCGCCGCCGACTGGAGCGCCTACGCGCGGCGGCGCGAGCGGGCGCTGCGGGAGGCGTGCGAGGAGCGCGGGATCGAGCTCACCGCGCATCCCGGCGTGACGGTCGTCGAGCCCGGCGCCGTCACCCCCGCCGGCGGTGACCACTTCAAGGTCTTCAGCCCCTACCACCGTGCCTGGAGCGAGGCGCCCCGGCGCGAGGGCCTCGGCGCACCGCGCCGGCTGAGCGTGCCGCCCGGTCTCGCCGCCGGGGAACTGCCGGCGCTGGGCAGACTGACCGACGGCACGCCGTCCCCGCGGCGCGAGCCGGGTGGCGAGACGCAGGCGCGCAGGCGGATGCACGCCTTCCTCCGCGACCGGATCGGGCGCTACGAGGACGGACACGACGACCTGGCGGGCCACGGCACCTCCGGGCTCGGCGCCCACATCCGCTGGGGCTGCCTCAGCCCGCGCGAGCTCGCCGCCGAGGCGCGCGAGGCCCGCGGCGGCGCGCCCTTCGTGCGCCGGCTCTGCTGGCGCGACTTCCACCACCAGGTGCTGGCGGCGTTCCCGGACCTGCCGCGGCGCGACTACCGTTCGCGCGGCGACCGCTGGTCGCGCTCGGCGGAGGTCTTCGAGGCCTGGCGCGAGGGGCGGACCGGCTACCCGCTGGTCGATGCCGGGATGCGACAGCTGGCCGCCGAGGGCTACATGCACAACCGCGCGCGGCTGGCGGCCGGGTCCTTCCTCACCAAGGACCTCCACGTCGACTGGCGCAAGGGGGCCTGGCACTTCTGGGACCTGCTCACCGATGGCGAGATCGCCAACAACGCGGGCAACTGGCAGTGGGTCGCCGGGACCGGCAACGATACCCGGCCGCAGCGGGTGCTGAACCCGGTGCGCCAGGCCGAACGCTTCGACCCCGATGGGATCTACGTGCGCCGCTGGGTGCCGGAGCTGGCGGGCGTCCACGGCAAGGCGATCTTCCGGCCCTGGCTGATGGAAGGGTTCGACGACCTCGACTACCCCGCCCCGATCGTCGACCACGACGACGCCGTCGCCGAGTTCCGCGCCCGCCGCGGGGCCTGACCTCGCGCCGGGCTGCGTAGGATCCGCCGATGGGACGGCTGGCCGTCATCCTCGGCTCCAACGCGATCGGGCCCGGCGGCGCGGAGATCGTCGTGGCCGCGACCGAGCACGGCGCCGCGGTCGTGCAGCGCCACGGCACCGCCGACGCCTACGTCCTCCCCCACCGGATCGACCACGAGGCCAACCTGCGGCCGCTGCTCGAGCAGGGCTGCGACCGCGTCCTGGCGATCTCCTCGGTCGGCAGCATGCGCGCGGACCTCCCGGTCGGCAGCGTCGTCTGCCCCGACGACTTCATCGCCCTCCAGGTCGGCGAATCGATCTTCGGCGACACCCGCGCCCACACCGCCCCCGGGTTCGCGACGGCCTGGCGCGGCGAGGTCATCGCCGCCTGGAACGAGGTGGCGGGCGGGCCGGCGGTCGACGGCGGCGTCTACTGGCAGACGATCGGGCCGCGCTTCGAGACCCCGGCCGAGATCCGGCTGATCGCCGCGCACGCCGACCTGGTCGGGATGACGATCGCCTCCGAGTGCGTGATCGCCGGCGAGCTCGGGCTCGAGTACGCGGCGCTCTGCATGGTCGACAACCTCGCCAACGGCCTCGCCGAGGGCGAGCTCTCGGTCGCGGAGATGGAAGCCGACCGGTTGATCAACGCGACCAGGCTGCGCGACGGGCTGGCCGCGGTGCTGCCGCGGCTCGGCGTGGTCGGACGTTGAGCCCGCTCTTTGTCAGCAATGCCCGCTTCGAGGGCGAGCGGGTCGGGCTGCGCTGCGCGCCCGACGGGACGATCGCGGCGCTCGGCCCGGAGGTGGCGCCGGAGCACGGCGACGAGACGCTCGACGCCGGCGGGGCGATCCTCCTGCCGCCGTTGGTCAACGGCCACACCCACGCGGCGATGACGCTCTTCCGCGGATCCGGCGGCGACCTGCCGCTGATGCCCTGGCTGGAGGAGCGGATCTGGCCGATCGAGGCACGCCTCGAGGCCGAGGACGTCTACTGGGGCACGCGGCTCGCCTGCCTCGAGTTCATCCGCTCCGGCACGACCCGCTTCTGGGACATGTACTGGCATCCGGAGGCGACCGCGCGCGCCGTCGCCGACGCCGGGCTGCGGGCGACGATCGGCGCGCCGACGATCGACCGCGGCCGCGACCCGGCGGCGGTGCGCGACGAGGCGCAGGAGAACCTCGCGACGCTGGAGGCGCTCGGTGGCCCGATCTGTCCATCGCTGGCACCGCACGCGATCTACACGGTCGGCGAAGGGGCGCTGCGTCTTCTCGCCGAGCTCTCGGCGGAGCGCGACGTCCCGGTCCAGATCCACCTCTCCGAGACCGCGCCCGAGGTCGAGGGCTGCCTCGCCCGGACCGGCCTGCGCCCGGCCGCCTACCTCGACCGCGTCGGCCTCCTCACCGAGCGCACCCTGCTCGCCCACGGGGTCTGGCTCGACGAAGACGAGCTGGCGCTGATCGCGGCCCGCGGCGCGACCGTCGTCTCCAACCCGGCCGCGAACATGAAACTCGCGGTCGGCAAGGTCTTCCCCTACCCGGCCGCGCGCGCCGCCGGGGTCCGGATCGGCCTCGGCACCGACGGCGCCGGGTCAAACGACGGGCTCGACCTCGTCGCCGACCTGAAGCTCTTCGCCCTCGCCCAGCGCCACGCCGCGGCCGACGCCACCGCGATCCACGCCGCCGACGCCTGGAGCATCGCCACCGGCCGCTCCGCCCCACTCCTCGGCGCCACCCCGCTCGCCCCCGGCGCCCCCGCCGACTTCGTCCTGCTCGACGCGCGCGCCCCCGAGCTGGCGATCGGCGACCTCGCCGCCAACCTCGTCTACGCCGCCGAGCGCACGTCGATCGACACCGTCGTCGTCGCCGGCAAGGTCCTGATGCGCGGCGGCGAGCAGCCCGAACGCGACGAAGTCGTCGCCAAGGCCGCCGAGCGCGCCGCCCGCCTCGGCCTCTGATCGCCGATGCGACGCGGGGTGGGGAGAGCGGCCTGGGCCGCCGCAAGCTGTCGCCCGGGGCGGAAAGGGACGCGGCCGTCCCGGCCACGACCCTGGCAGGTTGTGGCCGTGGCCGGGACGGCCGAGGGTGCGGGGAGAGGTCAAGGGTCCGTGCGTCCCCCGGGGTAGAGATGCGCAGCCATCCGTCACGAACGCCAAGGGTCCGTGACACCCCTCATGTTGATGGGCCGAAAAGCGCTGATATAGAGCGCTTTTCGGCCCATCAACGTGGCGTGGGCACGGAAGGGTGACGGGAGCGTGGAGTTCGTCGCGTCCCCGTGACGACTTCCCTGCGGGATCGCTCGCCGGCGGCCCGCGGCGCGTCGGGGCAGGACGATCCGCCCGGAAAGGCCCGGGGCGTGCAGGTTCCGTCACGAGGACCCATGGAAGGTCACGCTTCCTCCCGTCTTCTTCATGCGTCGCCCCGGTGCGTTCGTCGCTTGTACGCCTATGGTGGTCAAGCGACGAACGCACTCTCCCGGCCCCCGGCAAAGGTGACCGAAGGCATGAGGAACCGTGACCTTCCATGGGTCTTCGTCACGGAATCTGCGCCTTCCTCGCCGACCCTGCGCGCCCGTGGCGTCCCGACCCGGTGGGTTCGCAGAAACGGGCGGACGGCGCCCGCTTCTGCGAACTCATCCCACG